>JBMYWO010000120.1:0-5706 GCA_049607505.1 Polaribacter sp. | reverse complement strand
CAGGAGTAACTGTAAATGCAAATACACAATATTGGATAAATATAGGGCATTTTGATGGTACTACAGATAACCCTGAAGGATCTTTTACCATAGATATTTCAACTACAGACACCACGGTATTAAAAGTTGAGAGTAATAGTATTGAAAACTTTACTTTATTCCCAACCGTAGTAAAAGATAATCTATCATTTACCTCACAAGAAAAAGTAGATGTACTTACTATCTATAATATTACGGGGCAAGAGGTATTATCTAGGAAACCACAACTTACCAATGGAAATATAAATGTATCATCACTTTCTAATGGTATGTATATTGTAAAAGTAAAAGCAGGAAACTCATTAGGTAGTTATAAAATTATTAAAAAGTAGGGGTACCTCTTTTTAATGAGGGGTTTAAAAGCGCAAATCGAAAGGTTTGCGCTTTTTTATTTTAAGTTGTTTTTGTAGATTCATAAATAGTTTCTATAACTTTGAAACCTAAAACCTAAAACCTGAAACCTGAAACTTTTTTACTCAATAATAATTCCAGTCTATAATCGTCCACAAGAAATAGATGAATTGTTAGAAAGCCTTACAAAACAAGACTTTTCTGATACTTTTGAAGTCATCATTATTGAAGATGGTTCTTCTGATAAAAGTAATGTTATTGTTGAAAACTATAAAAAACTTAACGTAAAATACTTTTATAAAGAAAATAGCGGAGCAGGAGCTAGCAGAAATTTCGGAATGCAACAAGCCCAAGGAAACTATTTTATTATTTTAGACTCAGATGTTATTGTTCCTAAACAATACCTTTTTGAAGTAAAAAAAGCATTAGAAAAAAAATATACAGATGCTTTTGGCGGGCCAGACGCAGCACATACAAATTTTACTCCACTTCAAAAAGCCATCAATTACTCTATGACTTCTGTACTAACAACGGGTGGAATTAGAGGAAAAAAACAAGCAATTGGCAAGTTTCAACCCAGAAGTTTTAATATGGGACTATCCAAAAAAGCCTTTGAAAAAACACAAGGTTTTTCAACAATGAAAAATGGCGAAGACATAGATCTTACCTTCCGTTTATGGAAACATAATTTTAAAACACAATTGATAGAAAAAGCCTTTGTATATCACAAACGAAGAAGTAGTATCCAACAATTTTTTTATCAAACTTTTGGTTTTGGTACGGCAAGACCTTTATTAAATAAACATTATCCAAAAACGGCAAAAATCACCTATTGGTTTCCTAGTTTGTTTATTCTAGGAATAGATGTCAGTATCCTTTTAGCCATTTTTGGGTTTTATGAATTGTTGTATTGCTATGGATTTTATTTTTTATTAATTTTTTTAGACTCACTTTTTCAGAATAAAAATGTCTATGTTGCTTTTTTAAGCATTTTTACCTCTCTAACTCAATTTATGGGCTATGGTTTGGGCTTTTTAAAATCGCATCTTTACCCTAAAAAGTAATATATTAATTTGTTGATAACCAATATTTTGAATGTAGTTGAATTGTTTTTCAGCAAACCCTAATTAACATTTTCCACAATTCAACGATTCAACAATTACACATTTATAAAAGTAACAATTCTTTACATGAATCGTCTTACAACTATAACTGACTAAATCAATTTCTTTGGAAACAATCTTATCTCTTAAAAACCTCGATAAAAAATATGGAATCGTACATGCCGTAAATAATCTTTCTTTTGATATACAAAAAGGAAATGTCTATGGTATTTTAGGTCCAAACGGAAGTGGAAAAACCACACTAGGTATTATTTTAAATGTTGTCAACCGAACTTCTGGCGAATTTTCTTGGTTCAATGGCGCACTATCTACCCACGAAGCGTTAAAGAAAGTAGGTGCTATTATAGAACGCCCAAACTTTTATCCTTATATGACTGCAACTCAAAATTTAAAATTGATTTGTAAAATTAAAGGAATAACTACAGATAAAATTGATGAAAAGCTAAAAACGGTAAATCTCTACGAAAGAAGAAATAGCAAGTTTAGAACCTTTTCTTTAGGAATGAAACAGCGTTTGGCGATTGCTTCTGCCTTATTAAATGATCCTGAAATTTTGATTTTAGACGAACCAACTAATGGTTTAGACCCTCAAGGAATCCATGAAATTCGTCAAATCATTAAGGAAATAGCAAGTAACGGAACTACCATTTTATTGGCCTCTCACCTATTGGATGAAGTGGAAAAAGTGTGTAGCCACGTTGTTGTTATTAGAAAAGGTGTAAAATTATACAGTGGTCGTGTAGATGAAATGACTGCTTCCAATGGATTGTTTGAATTAAAAGTTGATGGGGACAATTCAAAATTGGTGGAAGTTTTAGGGCAGCATACTGCTATAGGAAACATCAACAAAGAGCATGAAATTCTTATTGCAAATTTGAATAGTGATATTTCATCTTCAGAAATAAATAAATATTTGTTTGAAAAAGGAATTATTGTATCGCATTTAGTAAAGCGCAAGCCTAGTTTAGAACAACAATTTTTAGATTTAACAAACAATAATTAAATAGATGGTCTTCGACAAGCTCAGACAGGCATTCGTTTTTATCATTTAGATTCAGAATCATATTTCACCCTAAAAAAGCCAATACAAAAACTATAATAAACATTATGCTAAGACTACTTACTATAGAATTTCATAAACTAAAACACAATAAAGCTAGTAAAGTATTATCAATCATTTACTTTGGCTTATTAACTTCCATTGCATTAATTGCTGCTATAAAATTTGATATTGGTCCTATAAAATTTCATTTAGCCGAAGCAGGAATTTTTAATTTCCCTTATATCTGGCATTTTAATACCTATATGGCAGCTATTCTAAAGTTTTTCTTGCTTTTAGTGATTGTTTCTATGATGGCTAATGAATATAGTTACAAAACATTAAAGCAAAATTTGATTGACGGATTAAGTAAAAAAGAGTTTATTTTATCTAAATTTTATGCGGTACTCACATTTGCGCTAGTTTCCACCATTTTTGTTTTTGTAGTGTCTTTAATTTTAGGAATTATTTATTCTGATTATAACGAATTTACAATCATCATATCTGATTTAGAATATATGTTAGCTTTTTTTATAAAATTAGTTAGCTTTTTCTCGTTTGGACTTTTTTTAGGAATACTTGTAAAAAGATCGGCTTTTGCAGTGGGTGCTATGTTAGTGTGGTTAATTGGCGAAAGCATTTTAAAAGGATATTTATTCTACAATTTTAGAAATGCTGACAATACTTCAGAAAAAGTAGATACCATTATGCAATTTCTTCCTCTAGAGGCAATGACAAACCTAATTAAAGAACCATTTTCTAGATTAGGTGCTGTACGTTCTGTTGCAAATCAAGTTGGTGAAACATTTACTAAAAGTTATGCCGTAGAATTTTCTACTATTTTAATCGTATCCGTTTGGACTTTTATCTTTATTTATTTGTCGTATGCCTTGTTAAAAAAGAGGGATTTGTGATACTTTTTAAATATATTTGACGTTTAGACTAAAAATATCGTCAAATGAAGAAATTATTACCTATACTATTTATACTTTTTGCATTAAATATATTTTCTCAAAAAGAAGCTAATTTTTGGTATTTTGGTAATAATGCAGCTTTAGACTTTAATTCTGGAGTTCCCGTACCTGTTAGTGGTAGTCAATTAAATACTACAGAAGGTTGTTCTTCCTTTTCAGATGTTGACGGTGATTTATTATTTTATGTAGGAGCACCAGATAGTAATGCCCGTTCTTTAACTATATGGGATAAAAATAATAATCCTATGCCAAATGGATTAGATCTAGAAGGAGATTCTTCAAGTTCGCAATCCGCTTTAACAGTTCCAGCCCCAGGGCAACCTAACATTTACTATTTATTTACAGTGGGTGCCCCGTCAAGTGATAATGAAGGTTTTTGGTTCTATACCATAGATATGACTGCCAATGGCGGATTGGGTGATGTAGTTGCAGGCCCCATAGATTTATCCCAAGGAAATTCTACTCTATGGTCTGAAAAAGTAACCGCAGTAAGAGCTAATGATTGTGGTGAATTTTGGGTAATTTCATTTAGAAGACCTAATATATTTTATGCTTATAAAGTAAATAGTGCTGGTGTAGATAGGGCAAATCCGGTTATAAGTACTATCACTGGTTATGCTATAAATCAAAGCGGAGCAAGAGGATATCTAAAAGTATCTCCAGACGGAGAGAAGTTAGTTGCTGCAAATATGAATGCGGGTACATTTTTGTTTAGTTTTGATGATGCAACAGGTATTGTTTCTAATTTCAATGGTACTGCTTTACCTAATCAAATAAGTTTAGATGGTAATGAAGGCTATGGAGTTGAATTTTCGATTTCAAGTAGAAGGCTATATATATCAACGGGAAGTTTTAATCCATCTACAGAAAATTTATATCAATTTGATGTTACAGAATCAACAATTTCAGATATTAATACCTCTAGGTTTTTAGTGCATAGCTATTCTAATACAAGAGGAGCCTTACAATTAGGCCCTGATGCAAAAATCTATTGGACAAGTCACCAATCAAATAATATAAGTGTAATCAACAATCCGGAAGAATTAGGAGTAGCTTCAAATTATTCTCATCAAACAGTGAGAGTTGGGTCAGGGGCTGTTACTGCCAGTCAAGGTTTACCGCCTTTTATATCTTCTTTGTTATTGCCTATTGAAATTACAGATTCGGTAACTAATGATCCTGTTAACAATCAAAATTTACAATTATGTACTGGAACAAATAAAACCTTTGTACCAGAAACAATAACAGGTGCTACACAGCCTACGTACGAATGGACTTTTGATGATGGTACTACTAGTACGGTAATTGCTACAACACCAAATCTAACATTGACTAATTTAGCATTAACTGATACAGGTACCTATACATTAGTAGTAGAATTGACAGACAATTGTGGCAACGTTACACAATATGACGCTACCTTTGATATCACAGTGTTTGATGCTGCCACCGCCACCCCAACGACCAATATTATTTTCTGCGATACCGACCGAGACGGTTTCAATACCTTTGACTTACAAGCCGATAAAAATGCAGGAATTTTAGGAAGTTTAGACCCCGCCACTTTTGAAGTTGTCTATTTCGATTCTATGGCAAATGCCACAGCCAACACCAATTCATTGGCAAACCCATATACCAACCCAACCGCTTTTAGCACACAAACTATCTATGCAAGAGTACATAATAGAGCTGCACCCGATGCCTGTTTTGATATCACCAATTTTGTACTACAAGTAACCGACCTACCCGTCCCCCAAGACCCCACTATTTATCGTTTTTGCGATAACACATCGGCAGGAACAGACACTGACGGATTTGTCAATCGTTTTTTACTTTCCACCAAAGATTCAGAAATACTAGGCACTTTAGACCCTACCCAATTTAGAGTATCCTACCATACCACCCTTACAGGCGCGCAAACCAGTGCAAGCACAGATGTGATTGACAAAACTGTGAATTACACAAATATCGTTGCCAACCAACAACCCATTTATGTAAGAGTAGAAAATAATGACAACACCGCCTGTTTTGATGCTTCCAAAACCTTTGATTTAATAGTTGACCCACTACCCACTACTAACCCTACCGTAGAACTAAAACAATGCGACAATGACACCGACGGATTTTCAGACTTTAATCTGTACGAAGCCTCATCCGATATTTCTACCAATCATCTTAA
>JBMYWO010000119.1:0-5740 GCA_049607505.1 Polaribacter sp. | reverse complement strand
CAGTTTTGGGTGGCGCAAATTCAATATCCAACATTTCTTATGATGCCATATATCATAAATCCAATGAATTTGGAGAACGTATTGCGAGAAATCAATTGTTAATTTTACAGCAAGAAAGTGGTTTTGCCGAAGCACAAAATTTTGCAGACGGAACGTATTATATTGAGTCTTTGACCCGCCAATTAGCAGAACAAGCACTTACTGTTTTTAAGCAAATAGAAAAAGGTGGTGGTTTTTTAAAACAATTAAAAACAGGTATCATCCAAAGAAAAATCAATGAAAGTGCGGCAAAAGAAGAGGAAAATTTTGCAGCTCAAAAAATCAAACTTTTAGGGACTAATATACAAGCAAATAAAGCCGATGTAATGAAAGATCATTTAGAATTATATCCGTTTGTAAAACAAAGAAATACAAAAACATTACTTGTTCCAATTATTAGAAAAAGGCTTTCTGAAGGGTTGGAAAAAGAACGATTAGAGGATGAATAAAAGCATTTCTAAAAATTCTCATTAAAGGGAAATTTGTCGTACCCTGGCAGAAGTTGTAACTTGCTTGCACAAAGTAAAAAGACGAAATTATGTATCAGATGAAAAATTTAACATTTACTATAAAACTTGTTTTGATTTAATGAATATGGCGATCGCATTTAGAAAAAAAATAGTTTGACGTAGGAAGTTGGAGGCGGGAAGTTAGAAGGATGTGATGTCTTGTATGTCCTTGATAAGAAACGTCAACTTCCGCTTCAGACTCCCAACTCCCCGCTTCTAACTTAAAAAACTTCAAAACCATGACACTAGAACTCATTATATTTATTGCCTCCATTTTATTAGGAATTGTATTGTATTGGAGAGAATCTCAAGGAAACAAACTCTATCTATTTTTTAATAAACTAATGAATTCTAAAGAGTTACAAATGAAATTGACTGATAAAAAGGGATTTGTGTATCAACAATCATTTTTATTAAGATTGGTTTTCATTACTGCTTTATTTCTAATAATAATTACGATTTCACAGTTTTTAATTCCTGTTAATTTAACTACCGTTTCACTTTTTGCTTCAATGATTGCTGGAACTTTATTAGGGACTTATGTCGCAAATTTTATTTTTAAATCTTCCGAAATTATTGATGAACAATCAAATTCTTTAGAAAATATTGTAAGTGATACCATTGAAAAAGGAAAAGATTTTATAGAAGATTTACAAAAGAAAGAACTAAAAAAAATTGAAACTGAAAAAAAAGTCGAAAAACCAAAAGAACAAGAAAAAAGTGCAAGAGAACGATTGAAAGATAAAGGATATTTGTAAGTGTTCAGTAGGCAGTCGCAGTGAGCAAGTGTTCGGTTTTGACTATTATATTTATAAAAAATAAATTAAAATTATTGGATTTGAGTAAGAAACTCCCAACTTCTTCCTCCAAATTTAAAAGGTATTAGTATGATAAAAAGATATTGGAAAAAAGGAAGAAAACAAAAAAGAAACCTACTTATACTTGGGTTTATATTACTGATTGTATTGTTCGCTCTACGAGATGATTATCAACCTGCATTGTTATTTTTAAGAAAATACGTATTTATAATTTTACTGTGTTGTGTTCTATTATTTTTTGGACTGAGAGCTTTTAGAAAAGCCGCAAGTACAGGAAAACGTTTGGGTATTTTATTTGGACTTGTCGTCTTCTTTGGGCTGTTATATTATGTAGGTTGCACTCAAAAAATGTACGATTATATGAGAACCTACAACGTTTTTAACAATCTAAATCGTATAGAAATCAATGAACTTCCGCTTACGCAAAATGAAAGAATTCAGCCTTTGCGAAATATTTTTTCAATGGCAAATGAATCTGTTGGAGAAACCAAAGATGTTTCGCTACCACATTTAGTACGAGTGGATTCTGTAAACAAATGGACGATGGCAATTCAACCCACAGAAAAATACGTTTGGCAAGGAATTAAAGACAATACAGAAGAAGTTTTTGCCGTTTCTAGCACAACCCCTTTTCCTAGATTTTCTAGCGAAAACAGAATATCTGTAACTTTTTCTATTGGAGAATCTTTAAAATTTAGTAGAAATACCTACAATGCAGTGGTACAAAGATTCAATTTTTTTCAGTTATTTATGCTAGAGCCAAGTGATACTTTCTATATGAAAAATGATGTTGGGCAGTGGGTTCAAGTAGTAAGTTTAATTAAATGGAAAGGCTTTTTGTTTCCGTATCCAACCTTTGGAGGCGTTATGATAGTTGATAACGGAGAGCATGATTTCAACGATTATATAGAACGTATTTTAATAGGAAAAGGAACCTATATTGCTCCAGAAGAAATGAAAAATTATCCCTACCTGACCAAACAGAATATATTAGCTGAAAAGGTGTCTAGACTACAAGCAGAATCCTTAAAATTTATAGGAGGTTTTAGTGACCCTCTACCTTGGAATATGGAAACTGCCGTTAAAATTCCAAACTTGCCAGATGACCAAAATCAACAACCTTATGTAACAGATTTCGATTTTTCAGATACTAAAACACAAGCTTTTAATGGTTTATATCATTGGTTTGGTTTAGAGCCAGTAGGTAAAGAAAGAACCAGTTTAAGTTTTAGTGTTTTTATTCCTGCAGACGGTACAGACAAGTTGTATTATTACGATCACGCAGCAAAAAAACAAGGATATGCAGGCGTTTCTGCAATGCCTTTAAAAGTGATAGAATCTCGAAAAGAATTTGATTGGTCGGTGAATAAACCTGTGGAATTTAGACCTTATATTAAAAATATTGCAGGCAGAAAACGTATGTTTTTTCTAGGAACAATTTCCGCTATCAAAAAAGAAAATTCCCAGTTTGACGGTTCTGCAACTCCAGATTTGGCTTTAATTGACAGCGAATACAGAGATGTTGTTTGGATTGACGCAAAGCACCCAAGTAAATGGGATATTACTGTATATGACCAATTGGGTGAGGCTTGGAGAGGAAGCGAAACGACCAATAATTATTTTAAAATGAATCCACTTCCTGTGTTGTTAGACAAAAATATTATGTCTTTAGATTCTATAAAACTACTTTCTAAAAAGGAAAACGATTTAAAAGAAATTGAAAGACTTCAAAAACAAATTGACTCGATAAAATCTAAACAATAATTTTTGGGCGGTGTTTTAAAAAAGTTGTAAAATATTAAAAACCAATCATTAAAGAATACTATTATGAAATTTGAATTTTTAATCCCTTTTCTATTATTAAGTTATTTTAGTTTTTCACAAGAATTTCGAATATCTATTCCTGCGGAAATGAATAAAGCTAAAGACTTAAATGGTCAAAATATATCAATTACAGGGAATTATATAATATCTGTAAATCGACAAAGCTCAGGCTTCTACAAATTTACATTAGAAGATGACAATGAAAATTCAGAAACTTTTGACATCAAACCTATTACTTACCCTTTATTTGAATCAAAGTTTTCTTCTGCTTTTAGCAGATTAGTTAAGATATCTGAAGATAAAGACATCAATCCAAGTTCTATCATCACAGAAAAAAGGACTCTACCTTTTACTAAAATTTTCGCAGAAATTATTTCATATTATAATACAACAAATGAAAGACCAGTTGTAGCTGTAATTAATTTAAAAAAAAAGATAAAAGTTTACAATTGGAAAAACTGTGAAAAAAAAGAGGATATTGAGTTTTCACAAAATTATTTAGAAAAAGTAAAAATTGAAATGTCATTTTACCAAGGCTATATTGAAAAAATCGAGATTAGTGGTGATTTTGATGAAAACAATGTGAGATTTACTAATAAATACTCTATTGGTATTTCTTCAAAATTGAACATTGAACAACTTAATTACAACAGACTCTATAGCTTTACTAAGTTTAAAAAAGTAATATTAAATGAGGCTTCTGGAAATGGAACTAGAACCATTTCTACACCTGCATCTAGTCATTTCATAACTAAAAACATATTAATGAAAGAGTATGATTCAGTTACAAATAAGACTATTGATGTATATAAAGCAATAAGAATTCCTGTAAAATATAAACAGCCAATTCAATATTCAAAATATTCAAAAGAAAATAATGGATGTAAACTTTTTATTTATTTAGGTGATGCTATTAATTATGACAGAGAGATTGATATAAATGCAAATGATATTAGTCCAGAACCTCAAAAATTAATTCTAGACGAGAATCAAGTTTCTTCAAAATTATATAAAGAAAAATCTACAAAATTGTTTGAAGCAATAGTTTATTCTGACTTACTAGGAATATTTGATGAAGAAAATCCAAACGGTATTATACAAACTGAAGTTTCTAAAAGATTTAATTTAAATACTAAAAGAAGGGATGTTCCAAATAGTTGGTTTTGGCAATTAATTTTTCCTCCTCTATCTATTTCAGAAGGTTTGGGTTATTTAGGGTATTTTGACACAAAAATTAGTTTATCTAAAATTGAAGAAAACAATAAATTCTTACTACCTGAAAACATAACATCAATAGATTCTAATAATATGGAAGTTTTAGAAAATTATTTTTCCCCAATATCAATTTTTCAGCATAGAAGTTTCTCTATTGGTGGAGATTTAAACCTTATTAATCTAGAAAATCAAAATTCCAAATTAAATATGTATTTCAATACAGGGTTTTCATATGGTAGAAGTGGATTGAAAATTAATAATAATACTGAAGGGAAATTTATTAACTCTTTCGAATTACCTTTAGAAGTAAAACTACATTTTATTCCTGAAAGAAGATATGGATTAGAAATATCAAATAAATTCTCTTTTTTTAATATATTAAGTTCTGATATTGAAAATTTATCATCAATCGAAAATAAGATATTGGTTGATAAAAAGAGTTGGTTAAATACGACTGAAATCACGTCTTATTTAAATACATCATCGACAGGAAAATTATTTATTAGATATAGATTTATTCATGAATTGGAAAATATCAAAAATAACTTCTCACAATTTCAGTTTGGTTATTCTTTTTATATTTTAGAACGTAATAGAGTTAATAATAAATAAAATTTTACAACCGATGATTATAAGTAATTGCTTTTCGCCTACTTCTGAAAATTCTCATATATTTTTAGCTTGATGTGTACTTGAAAGATTTCGTGTTAATTTCATAAACTAGTCATAAACAAGACCGATATGTGGATATATTGAAAAACACGGTCACTAAATTTTTCTATGTTCTGTTCTAAAAACGTTATATTTAAAAACTGAATTCGATATGACCAATGAATTGATTATTTACTTTTTAATAGCCATTATTTGTATGGTAATTGGCTTTTTTATAGGAAGATATTTTTCTAAATTATCTTTTGAAAAAGAAAAAGTAGCATTAGAAGAACGTACTATTTCTTTACAAGAAAATAAAAAGAATGCAGAAATTGTTGTTGAAAAACTAGAAAATAAACTAACATCCATTCAGCTAGAAAAAGAAGAATTGATGACCACAAATACACAGCAAGATTCAGATTTAAAAAACTTACAATTAAAATTAGATGAAAACAAAAGTGAAGTAGAAAAACTACAAGAAAAATTTACGAAAGAATTTGAAAATTTAGCCAATAAAATTTTAGACGAAAAATCGACTAAATTCACTGAACAAAATAAAGAAAATTTAAAAACAATTTTAAATCCACTTCAAGAAAAAATTAAAGTTTTTGAAGATAAAGTTGATAAAACACATAAAGAAAGTATTGATTATCATGCGGCATTACGTCAGCAAATACTGGGTTT
>JBMYWO010000118.1:0-5970 GCA_049607505.1 Polaribacter sp. | reverse complement strand
ATTAACAGGAAATATTGTTTAGCTATAAAAATAATTTAATACATTTATTTTTTTTATAAAAAACATCAATTTTTAGACTCATTAATTAAACAATCTTTATCTATTTAAAAAGATATAAAAGGTGGTTTAAATAGATTAGAACTAATGCAAAAAAGAAGGATGCAATTATTGTTTTTAAGTTTAATTTCTAGTCTTTTTTTCTTTTGTAAAACAAATAATGTGCATCATAAGGGTCAAGAAAACAAAGAAATCATCACTTTTGAAAGTAAAGAAAAAACTACTGTAATTTATAATGAAAACAAATCTAAAATATTGATTTTAAATTACACCACCAATAAAAGCCCTGTAATTACTTTTAAGTATCAAGTAGTTGATGCAACAACAAAAGAAGAATTAAAAAAAGGAGTTTTTATAGGTGAAAAAATAGAATGGTTAGACAATACAACTTTAAAATGCACGCCTCATATCGGTATGATTCAAAAACAAGATGATGTGATACTTAAAGATAGTACAACTAAAAACACACAATATATTATCATAAAAATAGATTAATCTTAAATAATAAAAAAATGAAAAAAAATACCCTATCAATCGTAGCGTACATGCTTTTATCAGTATTTTTCATTGTTGGTTGCCAACAGAAGGAAAAGGAAAGTGATGAGACGATAATTAAATATTCATCATTAAAAGATAAAAAGAAAGAAAAAAACAAAAGCGATACTCATAAAAAAGGAATTGAGCATATCGCAGATTACCAGAAGCAAATTAGAAAAGGCATAGATGAAGAGAAATCTACTTATAAAAAAGGGTATCTCATAGAAGAATTTAATAAAGCAAAGCAAAATCTATTAGCAAGAAACAGGGCTAGAACTATTAATGCCGTTTTTACAGAAAGAGGTCCTAATAACGTTCCTGGAAGATCAAGAGGGATTGCAATAGACCCTAATGATTTAGACAGATGGTTTGTTGGAACAGTTGGTGGAGGTGTTTGGCTTACAGAAGATGGTGGAACAACTTGGGCAACATTAACCGATTTTGAAATTCCAAATTTAGCTACTTCTACAATTGTTATTAGCCAAACAAATTCAGATATTCTTTACGTTGGTACAGGTGAACCTTTCGGTAATATAGGAGCAATAGGTGGTTCTGGTGTATTTAAAACTACTGACGGCGGAACAACATGGCAACATCTAATTGCAACTACTTCCCTTGGTGGTGTAGGAAGAATAATTATAAACCCTGCAGATGATAGTAATGTAATTATGGGTACTTCCTCTGGTATTTATAGAACTACTGATGGCGGAACAACTTGGAGTCAAACATACAATTCGCCTATCATAAACAACAGAGTTAGTCCAATACAAGATTTAGATGCAGACCCTACTGATTTTAATATACAATACGGTTCTGTTAGAGATTTAGGTTTAGTAAAAAGTACAGATGCAGGTATAACATGGTCTGTAGTTTTTAATACAGCTGATTTTAATGCAAACCACAGTAGGTTTGAAACTTCTATTTCTCCTGCTGACCCGAATACTGTTTTTTTAAGTGTTTACACTGCGTCAGGAGGAGCTACAGTAGGTGTAAATACAGATTTTTATGTATCTAGAGATAAAGGGACTACTTTTACTAATCTTACTACAACGGATACTAATGCAAATTTGCTAACAGGACAAGGTTGGTATGATAATGTTATAATGGCGCATCCTTATGATGCTAATATTTTCTATGTAGGTGGTGTAGCTGTCTTTAAAGTAACCGTTTCTGGTACTACATTTACTTCTACTTCTATAGCTTCAGGGTATGATTCAAGTCAAATTAATTCAGGTGTGCATGTAGATCAACATGGGCTTTTCTCTATATTAGGAACGTCTAATGAGTTTAGAATACTATTAGCAAATGATGGAGGTGTATATAGTACAACAATGAAAGAGGATTCAGGAGCAACGGAAGGAGATTGGTCTGGTGGTGCTGTTGGTAAAAACAGTACACAATTTTATGGTGCTGCAAAGCAAAATGGTTTTGATAATTATTTAGCAGGTGCCCAAGACAATGGTTGTTGGATATCTTTAGATAATAATTCAACAGAAGATAAATCCTATGTTCCTGTCTTTGGAGGTGACGGCTTTGAAGTAATTTGGCATTATGACAATCCTAGAGATTTTATTGTTAGTTCTCAAGGAAACAGAATTGGTAGGTATGTTGATTTTTCCTTTGCGGGTCAAGTAAGCCTTCCAGGTGGTGCAATATTTTATACAAAAGTAGCAAACGCAGATAACAACCCAGACGTTGTTTTTGCTGTTTCTGGTAATGGAGTTTGGAGATCAGCTGATTTTGCAGCAAATTGGAATTTAATACCAATTAGTGCTAATTTTACCCCAGGAGCTGCAAGTGCTTTAAATGTGAAAGTATCTGTTGCAGATCCAAATGTAGTGTGGGCTGGGGCAGCAATGACTGAAAGTGGTGCTTATGTTTTACAGGTTTCGCAAGATAATGGACAATCTTTTGTTGGCGCAGGTGCATATAACAATCCAAATGACGCACATAATTTATATATTTCTGGTTTAGCAACTTCACCTATTGAAAGAAATAGAGCGTATGCACTTTTTTCTTCACAAGGGAGACCAAAAATTTTAAAAACAGAAGATTTAGGAGCTACTTGGAGCGATATTACAGGATTTGAAACAGGCACAAACACTGGTTTTCCAGATGTGGCTGTACATAGTGTTTTAGAAATGCCTTTTGACAAAGATATTATTTGGGCGGGTACAGATATAGGTGTTTTTCAAACAGAAGACGGCGGTACAAGTTGGAATATGGTTACAGATTTTCCAGCAGTAGCTGTTTATGATATGAAAATAGTGAATGACCAAGTTGTAATTGCAACCTATGGTAGAGGTGTTTGGTCTGCAACTATTGCTGAATTAAGCACATATACTTTACCCACTTATTTAGCGTTTGCAGAAGTTTCTACACAACAAAAAGAGATAGGAAGTTTAAAAACGATAGTTAGTTATAAAGTTCCTACGGACGATGTAAGCAGTGTTAAAATATTTATAGACGGCACAGAACAAGCAGAGATAACTCAAGACTTTAGTGCGGGAGTAAGCTATATGTATGAGACAAATGATGTTGCAGAAGGATATCATCAATTAGGAGTACAAGTTTTTGATGATACTAATAACGTACAAACACCAATTAATAATCAAGAGTTTTTAGTGATTGATTTTAATAATCCAAGTTCTTCCATTGAAATTACAGAATTTGAAGCTTCCGATGTTTTTACATATAGATCAGATTTTGTAATTGACAATTTAAGAGGGGATGTTTCTGGTGTAGTGCTAAACAATTCAGACCATCCTTATAACAATTCTAAAACATATTCTGTGGCTTTAAAAGATCCTTTAACCATATCAGAATCAAACAAAACATTTACGTATGAAGATTTTGCAATTGTAGAACCTTATACCGATAATTTAAATGATCTTACAATGTTTTACGATTTTGTTATTATAGAAGCTTCATCAGATTTAGCTACATGGAAAACTTTAGATAAATACGATTCAAGAAGATTTTCGGAATGGCTTGCAGAATATAATAACGGAGCAAATGTTATGATTAGTGATGCTTTGTTTAAAGAACAAAACATAGTGCTAACTGATGAGGGTTTTAATATTGGTGATACCGTAGTATTTAGATTTAGTTTAGTTTCAGATCCAGTTGCAAATTCCTATGGTTGGGCAATTAAATCAATTAATGCTGGGGCTACAGCCTCTATAAGTGAAGTTATAAAAGAGAATAAAGCATTTACAGTATATCCAACAATATCTAACGGAAACTTTACATTATATGCCAAAAATACTTTAGGAAAAACCGAAATGAATATTTTTGATATTACAGGTAAAAAAGTATTTCAATCTTCATTAGATTTTACTACAGATGAAAAACAAGATGTTTCTGTAAATCTAAATGCAGGTGTTTATATTGTTAATTTAATTGATGAAAACAATCAAAAATCTTCCAATAAAATTATCATAGAATAATCAATTAAAAAAATATTGATCTTAAAAAAACCTGAAAAGTCTCACTTTTCAGGTTTTTTTCTACAGCGTAGAAGTATTACACTTTGACTGTTTTCCCTTTTCGTTTCGCTTCTTCGTTTCGTTCAATTTTATGATTTGGGCGAGTCCATTTTGGTTTTTCTCCCAAAGACATAAACTCAGAATCTATTGCTTCCACAGTTTGTGGTTGCATTTTTTTAGTAAAAGGTTTTTGAGGTTCTAATCCTAATAATTCAAACATTTTCATGTCTTCATGTACATCAGGATTTGGAGTAGTTAGTAATTTATCACCTGCAAAAATAGAATTTGCTCCAGCAAAAAAACACATCGCTTGTCCTTCCCGACTCATTTGAGTTCTTCCTGCGGATAAACGCACTTGAGTTTCTGGCAATACAATTCTTGTGGTTGCTACCATACGAATCATCTCCCAAATATCTACAGGTTTTTCATTTTCTAAAGGAGTGCCTTCAACAGCCACCAAGGCATTAATGGGCGTAGATTCGGGTTGTGGATTTAAGGTTGATAAAGCCACTAACATTCCCGCTCTGTCTTCAATAGACTCACCCATACCAATAATACCGCCAGAACAAACAGTTACATTTGTTTTTCTCACATTGTCAATGGTATCTAATCTATCTTGATAACCACGTGTAGAAATCACTTCTTTATAATATTCTTCAGAAGAATCTAAATTATGATTATAGGCATACAAACCCGCTTCTGCTAAACGTTTTGCTTGATTTTCGGTAACCATTCCTAAAGTACAGCACACTTCCATATCTAGTTTGTTAATGGTTCTTACCATTTCTAAAACTTCATCAAACTCTTGTCCGTCTCTAACATTTCTCCACGCTGCACCCATACAAACTCTTGAGCTTCCATTTTCTTTAGCCCGCAATGCTTGTGCTTTTACTTGGCTTACAGTCATCAAATCATTTCCTTCTATATCAGTATGATAACGAGCTGCTTGTGGACAGTAGCCACAATCTTCAGAACACCCACCCGTTTTTATAGAAAGCAATGTAGAAACTTGTACAACATTGGGGTTGTGATTTTTTCTATGAATAGAAGCTGCTTCATAGAGCAAATCCATCATAGGGGTATTATATATTTTTAAGATTTCTTCTTTTGTCCAATTGTGTCTTATCATACTCATTCAGCGTATATTTTCTAAATCAAAAGTAATTATAATATTAAAATAAACGTGTTCTCAGAACAGAATAATACATTATGAATAATAAAATTAAAGTGTTTTTTTTTAATGTAATTAGACTATGTTTTGAAAATTTTGCTCCTGCCTTTGCTAGCAGGTTGATAAAGAAAAAACAACTGCCTCTAAAATTCTTAAACCCTATTTATTTTGAGTATATTTATTCAAAACAGATTTTCTACCAATCGTTTTTGTGATGATGTCTTTTTCTAAATCCCAACCTCTTGCTGGCGAATACTCTCTACCATACCAAATAATTTGTAAATGTAAGTCGTTCCACATTTCTTTTGGAAATAACCTTTTTGCATCTTTTTCTGTTTGTGTAACATTTTTTCCGTTCGATAAATTCCAACGAAAAAGCAGTCTATGAATATGGGTGTCAACAGGAAAAGCAGGAACTCCAAAAGCTTGACTCATCACAACACTTGCTGTTTTATGACCCACAGCAGGTAGTTCTTCTAAAGCTTCAAAACTCTGTGGAACTTTTCCTTGGTGTTTTTCAATTAAAATTTTTGACAAACCATAAATTCCTTTCGATTTCATTGGCGATAATCCACAGGGTCTTATAATTTCTTTAATTTCTTCAATATTACAACTCCCTACCTGGAAACATATACATTATATTATCTATACTTACAAAGTAAAGTTGTGTGTCTGTCTGTTTGTCTGTGAGTCTGTGTCTGTATGTGTCCGTTCGCA
>JBMYWO010000117.1:0-6052 GCA_049607505.1 Polaribacter sp. | reverse complement strand
AACCTGCTAAGGTTTCTAATACGATAGTCATATCCATAGTGTTTGTCCATGCGCTGTCCATAAAATAATAGAAGAAGAAAATAAAGAATGCGGTTAATCCTAAAACGGCTAATCCTGCAACGCCAAGCCCCATTACTGTACCGCCACCAAAAGATATTTTTAGTGCATTGGGTAGGCTAGTTCTTGCCGCTTGTGTGGTTCTAACATTTGTTTTTGTTGCTATTTTCATTCCAATGTTTCCTGCCAATGCAGAAAAGAAAGCACCAAAAATAAATGCGATTACAATTAACCAATGTGTGGTAGGCACTACAAAAGATACCACAGTTAATAAAATACTTACTATAAATACAAAAACAGTTAATAATTTATATTCTGCACTTAAAAAAGCCAATGCACCTTCGTAAATATGGTCAGAAATTTCTTTCATTTTACCATCGCCTGCATCTTGTTTCATTACCCAAGATTGTTTAACCCACATGTAGATTAAACCTAAAACTGCCAATGCAATTGGCATGTAAATCATCATTGATTTCATATATTATTTATTATTTTGATTAGTTTTAAAATGATTGCAAAAGTAGTAAAATCAAGTTTAAATAAAAACCTCTTAAAGTGTTTAATTTTAAGAGGTGGATAATTTTTAATAAAATATAAAAATCACTGAATTGTAAAATCTTTTCTATCGACTTCGGTAACTCTAAAATAGCCATAGGCATCTTTTTCTCTGTTGGTAGTGTTGATGCAGTTTCCTTTTAATGGCACAGGTGCTGTACCAAAAGGTCCTTGATCGCTAGATTGTTCTATCAATAAAGACATATAATTAAAATAGCGTTCAGAAATAGCGTATCCTTCAATTCTCATTTTATCTCCAGTTTCTAATTTTGGATGTTCTGAATCCTCTTCATCCCTTTCATAATAAAAAGAAATTTCATTTCCGTTTACAAATTTATCATCTTCAATTCCAAAAATGGGAAATAGATCATCGTTTTCTAATGTAAATTTTAACAAATAATAATTCTCTTCATTTGCTGGATCTAAAGTAGAAACGGTTAATTCAATCAAGTCTTCATCAAAAAGTTCGCTACTTTGTACGATGTTTGATATTTCTGGACCTCCATGTAATGTTTCAGTAGCACTATACGTTTCACCGTCGTAAATTACAGTCAACGTATAAGATGTTCCTATTTCTGGAACAAAATTATTCACTTCATAAATTCCGTCTGCTTGATGTATAAAATTGAACGTAGTAGTATCATCATTTTTAACAACAGTTACTATTGCATTGGTAACTGCTGTTGAGTTTTCAGTTGAAAAATAGGGTGCAGAAAGGCTCAATTTTATTTGTTGGTCGTTTCCAGTTGTACCTTTTTCCCAATCTAAAGAAGCTTCAATGACCAAGCGAGTTGCTTCTGTTGGCACATCAACATCAATAATATCGGTACAAGAATAGATAATACAACTTAAAACGATGAAAAGGTATTTGTTTGTAAATTTCATTTTGAAAATATGTTTAGCCCCCTATCCCCAAAGGGGGAATTTGTGGAGTGTTATTTTTATGTTGTTTTAAACTAATCGTTAAACCTACTGTTTTCTCCCCTTTTGGGAGATAGAGGGGTTTTAAAATTTAAAATTATAAGAAACAGAAGGCACCATACCAAAAATAGCTGTTCTTTCTGCTTCATTTAAACCTGTTGCGCTATTTTGCATAAACGAAATTGAGGCTGCATTTCTTCGATTGTATAAATTGTAAATGCTAAAAACCCATTCGCCTTTCCAGCGT
This sequence comes from Polaribacter sp., assembly GCA_049607505.1. Taxonomy (GTDB): domain Bacteria; phylum Bacteroidota; class Bacteroidia; order Flavobacteriales; family Flavobacteriaceae; genus Polaribacter. Next base: position 4,272 of record JBMYWO010000117.1, on the reverse strand, counting down.
TTTTTTCTTTTTTGTTTGGGTGTATAAATAGCAGAAACGTCTATTCTGTGATAGGAGGGAAGCCTGTCTTGATTTCGTAAACTATAGTTTGCAATAGCAATTCCTTCATATTCATATTGACCATTTGGATAGGTTACTGGTCTTCCTGTTTGATAAATTGCATTTGTACCAAAACTCCATTTGTCATTGAGTTTATACGATCCAAAAATAGAAATATCATGAGGTCTGTCATAAGGTGTGCTGTACCATTCGCCATTATTGATACCATTTCCACCTGCATTTCCGCCTAAAGTTTGTTGTCTAGATTTTGACAAAGTATAGGCTATCCACCCTGTAAAATCGCCTTTATTTTTTTTGAATAAAACTTCCAATCCGTATGCTTCAGATTTTCCATTTAGAATTTCAGTTTCTATGGTATTTTGCCCAATTAATTCTGAACCGTCTATATAATCTATTCTATTGTCAACCGTTTTGTAGTAGGTTTCTACTTCTAATGAATACTTGCTTTGGGCAAAGTTTTTAAAATATCCTAAGGTATATTGATTGGAAAGTTGTGGTTTGATGAATTTTCCACTTGGTGTCCAAACGTCTAAAGGTGTTGTTGAAGAAGTATTAGAAAGTAAGTGAATGTATTGTGCAATTCTATGTACGCTTGTTTTTAATGAGGTCGTATTATTTAATTGATAGGATAAAGCAAAGCGAGGTTCAAAATTTCCAAAAGATGCAATGGTTTCATTTTTAGTATATTGTGTTTCACCAATAGCTGTTCCTCTTTCATAAATATCTAAAGTTGAATTGTAAACTACGGGTTGATTATTAGCGTAATTGTTTAAAGGTTGCCCTCCTAATCTGTCAAATTGGCTGTAACGCAAGCCGTATTGTAATCTTAATTTGTTAGAAATTTTGTGTTCCAAATCCACATAAACACCACTTTCAAAAGCACGTTTTTTATCTAATTTTTCAGCATTTATAAAAGATTCTTCTCCTGAAGGAGCAATTTCCCCAGGATTAAAATCATAAGTAATGCCACTAACGCCAAATTTCCATTTAAAAGTTTCATTTTCAAAATATTGAAAATCGTATTTTAGGTTGAAATTTTCAATATCTGAAAACCAATCAAATTTTAAAAACTTCAACGTAAATTTATAATCGTATTTGCTATAAATTAAAGACAAATTAGAAAATAATTTTGGATTAAAAATATGATTCCAACGTAAATTTATAGAGTTATTACCATAAGAATTTTTAAAAATTTTATCCAAATCAAAGACATCTCTACCAAAATAACTAGACAAATACAATTTGTTATTCTTGTTTATTTTATAATGTCCTTTTGCGTTTACGTCATAAAAATAAGCCTTACTTTTTATGTCGAAAAGTGGTAAAAAGAAGTGTATATACGAAGTTCTACCTGCCACCATAAACGATCCTTTTTTGTTAAACAAAGGGCCTTCTGCCAATAACCTGCTAGAAACCAAACCAATACCTCCACTTAAAGAAAATTGTTTTTGATTTCCGTCTTTTTGTTGCACATCTAATACAGAAGCAACACGTCCTCCAAATTGAGCAGGAATACCCCCTCTATATAGTTTCATATCTTTTATGGCATCTACATTAAACACCGAGAAAAATCCTAATAAATGGGAAGTATTGTAAATAATGGCTTCGTCTAAAAGCACCAAATTTTGGTCTGCTGCCCCACCTCTCACATTAAAACCAGAACTTGCCTCACCATTGTTGGTAACTCCTGGTAGCATTTGTATGGATTTGATTACATCTACTTCACCAAAGACAACGGGTATTTTTTTTATGGTTTCTGCCTTTAATTTACTAACGCTCGCTTGTGGTTTTTTTATGTTGGTGCGTTCACTTTCTTCTGATACAATTACAATCTCTTCTAATGCGGTTTCTGATGGAATGAGTTCAATATTTAAGGTGTTGTTTTCTACTAAAGAAATGTTTTTTTCAATGGTATTATATCCTAAATAAGAAACGATTAAATTGTAATTTCCTTTAGGTACAGTCATCGAATAAAAACCATAATTGTTAGTCATAGTGCCCATGCTAGTGTTTTTAAAATAGATATTGGCTCCTAAAACAGTTTCGCCAGTATCAGCATCTTTTATAATACCACTTATGGTTGCTTTTTCTTGTGCATAACTAAACGTTGTGATGCAGACTATTAGTAATAAAAGAAAGTGTTTTATTGTTTTGAAAAGCATATAGTTTGGTTTTTTTAAAAATCTATTAGTATCAAAATTTATACCAGTATCAATTTTTAATTGAAGATTTTTTTTGAGTCAGCAATTTTGTATAATCAGTAGATTCTTAAGAAGTTCGTTTTTAGATATGTAGTTACGTCAACTATACTCTTTCTTTTGTAGTTGGATTGTAGCCAAAATCAGCATCGGGTAATTCAATCCCTAGTTGATTGATAATAAACCCTATACTTGCATAATGATGAATGGTATGACTGTGCGCCTGAATCAATGCGCTACCCAATGTATAATTTGCAGTAACAACGCCTGTTCCTAAATCATCGCAAACAGAAACCATCATATCAAAATCGGTTTCTTTTAGCTGATACAATTTAGCAATGGTATCATTAAAATAGGCAATTCCAAATTCAGTTTTTTGTTCTGCCAATTTATTTTTTCCTCTATCAGAAAAGTCTATATGCTTGCTTTCAAGACCATTAAAAATACATGTAAAAGCATCTAAAACATGACGCATATTGCACCCGATACTAGAAAAATAAGGAGGAATTGTAGAATCATTATACTGCTCATCAGTAATGGAATTTAATAATTTAATTCCTCTTTGTAAATTTTTATCAATGGCATCAATCATAAATAAAAGGATTTTCTGATCGGTTGCAAATATCTATAAAATTTTACGTATTCTTTTTTTGAAAAGTTATTTTTTTAAAAAAGTAATTAACAAATTAATTATCAACAATTAACAAGCGATAATTTCATCAAAAAAAGCAACTATTTATTTTTTTGGCATGCTCTTTGAAAATTGTATATCGAAACGCGGAAGCAGAAAAGCGAATAGAGTATGCTAAACCCTTAAAACCATATAATATGAAAAGAGGTATCATTATTTTAGTAGGAATGCTCACAATGGTTTCATCTGTTGAAGCCAAAAATGGCAAATTACCAACAAACAACATCGGGTTAAAATATGATAATAACGCTGTGAGTTTTGTTGAAAGAGGAATTGAATTTTATGTGTTTTTAAATGGGGATTTTGATTTTAATTCTCTGTATAAAAACAGGTATTATGACTATAATGGAAGACGTACAAAAAGACGTGGCATTAGAATAGAAAGAGATTATCACGGAAACATAAAACGTGTTGGAAACGTTTTTATCAATTATGATCATAGAGGAAATGTAAAGCGTATTGGAAATGTTTTTATGAACTACAGACGTGGAAACTTAACTAAAGTAGGGGGGTTACGAATTTCTTATAACAGATGGGGGCATCCAAGATTTTATGGAAATGTTAATAATAACGATTATTATAATGATTCTGGAGTTAATGTTAATGTCAATTTTGGAGATGTTTGTGAATATAACGATGCTTATTTTTATAGAAATGATTTTAGAAATAACTATTATAAAATTAGAGAAGATCACAACTTTTATTACTACAAAGCCAAACCAAATGCTAAAATTGGTAAAAGAAGTAGCATCTTAAAAAGAAGAAAAGCTACAAAAAAAATGTATCAGAAAACAGCTCCTAAAAGGTCTAAAAAATATAGAAATAAGAGCATTAAGAAAAAAGAGAACCCTATTAGAAAACGAAGATCCTAAAAATCAAAATAAAAAGAAACCGCTTATTAGGGTGATTTTCTTGATAAAAATAGGTGTTTTCCCCTATAAATAAATAACCATTATTCTATATTTTTGTAGCAAACTATGTCTTAGTTAATTATTTGTGAAAAAGTTGAAGTTGAAAATCCCGTTGCTAGACGGGATTTTCTATGAGTTATTATTACATAAGCACTTTGATAATCAGATATTAAGCCTAGTAATTTAAGCAGACAAAACTTCTTGTACTTTGTCAACGGCTTCTTGAAATTCAGACATACAGGACGGCTAGAGAGACTATATCATTAGACATAAACTTCACTTTCAAGAAAACAAACTAACATAATTATACTACTATTTTTAAGCCTATATTAAGAATTGTTCGCTATTCTATCATAAATAAAGCTAGTTTTATAAGGTGAATTATCTATATAATCTTTTAATTGAGATAAAA
>JBMYWO010000116.1:0-6068 GCA_049607505.1 Polaribacter sp. | reverse complement strand
CATTTCCTCCTGTACCTTGTGCTTCTTCTCTTGTTGTTCCACTTTTAACACCTACATAAGGACCAGAAGAAACACTAGGGTCTATAGGTTTTTCTGCAAAAAAGGCTAATCGAGGGTCATCATCTGCATCATCATTAGGGTCTACACCGTCTAACGTTTCTACAAATCTTTCGGAAGGGCTTAATCCTCCAAAAGCGGTAAGTAAAGAAAAATCTGAAGTATTTGGTGCTATACCAGTGTAATTATAAATAGCTGCTTCGTCATTACTATTAATGATTGGATACATTGAAGGGTTTGAAACAATAGTGTTTATTTGGGAAGAGGCATTAATAGTTCCTCTATTTGAAAGCCTTAATAGGTAACGTAATCTTAATGAGTTCGCCATTTTTCGCCATTTCATTACATCGCCATTAAAAAGAATATCTCCTTCTAAAATAAAACCTTGTGTATCATTTGACAATAAAGTATTCGCTTCTTCTAATAGTGTTAATAGACTATTATAAATTGTTTGTTGCTCATCATAACTTGGCTGCCCATTATCTAATCCTAATCCTGATTGAGAGTAAGGTACGTCTATCCACATTTCTGTAAGTGATGCTAAATAAAAAGCACTAATTATTTTTCCTGCACCTACGTATGCGTTCAATCCGTTTTCTTCTGCATAAGTAATGGCTTCATTGCTATCTTTTATCGTTTTGTAAGCAGCCCCCCAAAATGTACCAAATAAATTAGCTCCTGAAGCAAAATCGTAAGCATCTAATTTATTTTCATTTCTGTAAACTTTGTATTGCATTATTTGATTGGTCAAATACAATTGTACATTCAAATGAGAATTTGTTGCGTCAAAAATTATACTAGGTAACAAGGTTCCTGAATTTGCTTCTGTTGGTAAATTCTCATCAATATTTATTTCTTCAAAATCACCTGTACATGCTGTAATTAATAATATACTTACTATTAATACTTTTATTTTATATATATTTTTCATCATGTTTTTTTAGTTTAAAATGATACATTAAGGTTAAAACCGTAGGTTGCTGCACCAGGTAATTGACCAATTTCAAAGCCAGGTACATGACTACTTCCATTAAAACTTAACACTTCTGGATCAAAATGTCTTACAAAATTGTCTTTTGTCCATGTTGCTAAATTTCTTCCAAATATTGATAAATTAATCTTTTCAAAAGGTAAGTTTTTCATGTAAGGCATTAAATCTACACCTAATGAAATTTCTCTTAATTTTAAAAATGTAGCATCATAGGTGTTAGCTTCAATATTCCCTCTATCAAAATAAGATCGATACCAATCATACCCTGTAGTTGTTTGTGTATTTTGTGTAAATCCTCCGCTTCCGTCAGCTACTACGCCGTTTGGCACAAAATCTTCAGTTCTGTACGGAAGTGTTTCTGTAATTGATCCTGATCTATATAATTGAGAACCTGTTAAGGTATAAAAATCTCCACCATTTCTGTAATCTAAAAATATATTTAGATTAAAGTTTTTATACTTAAAATTATTTGTTACACCTAGAGTCCAATCTGGGTTATAATTTCCTAATTTTTTTATTTCATTACTTATTTTTGGTCTCATAAAGCCACCAATGTTTTCTAAAATAATGTTTCCTTGAGGATCTCTTTCAAAACCTCTTCCGTATATATCACCTACTCTACCACCTGGTCTTGCTTCAATGGTTCCACCACTAGGGCCATTGTTTATTATTAATGTTTCAATACCTTCAGCTAGGCTTACAACTTCTGAATTACTTTTAGCAAAGTTAAAAGTTGATTTCCAATTAAAGTTTTCAGAAACAATAGGCTTTGCTGCTAAAATTACTTCAAGGCCTTTACTATTAATTTCACCAGCATTAAATCTTCTAAAACTTACCCCAGAAGCTTGACTAATTGGCGATGTTAATATCTGATTTTTTGTAGAGTAATCGTATACATCTATATCAAAATTTAATCTATTATCTAGCATTCTTAAATCAATACCAAATTCTAACGCTGTTGTGTTTTCGTTTTTTAAATTTGGATCTGTAAGAACGGTAGGATTTGTAACGGAACCTGGTAATACACCTAAATTATATGAATTATTAATAACTCCTGGATCTGTACTATTACCCGTTCCTGCATAACTTGCTCTTAATTTTAAATACGATATAAATTCTGGTAATTCAGCCATTTTTGAGATTACTGCACTCATACCAACTGAAGGGTAGAAAAAGCTTTGATTGCCTGTAGGTAATGTTGAAGACCAATCATTTCTTCCTGTAACATCAAAAAAGAGTTTGTTATCATAACTTAATTCGGCTGTACCATATATACTATTTAATTTTCTTTCAGTATCTACTTGTACAAGTAAAGGATTGTCAGATGCGTTCCCTAGGCTAAAAATACCTGGGATAGCTAAACTATTTGTTTGCGCAATTTTATTACTGATTGTTTGACTAAAAGTACTTGCTCCTGCATTTATTTCTAAATTAAATTTATCTGTTAAGTCTTTAGTGTACGTAGCTAAAATATCTGCATTTAGTTCTTGTAAGCGAATGTCTTGCTCTCTATACATTCCATTTCCAAATGCTGGTTGCCCAGGAGCTCTTCTAGATTGTCTTCTATCGTCATAAGTATCTAAACCAACTCTAACAAAAGCGGATAAATTTTCGTTAAATTGATAGTTTGTTTTAAAATTACCAAATAATCTATTATGTTTAAATCCATTTAAGTTTTCATTTACAATTAAATATGGATTTGTTCCCCAAGATAAAAAATAGTTTTGAGCTTGATATTGCTGATTTGGTAGCCAATAATCTTTATAATCATCAAGGCTAAAGTTTTTCATTGTCCAAAGCATACTATACATTAATCCACCACTAGAATATCCAATATCAGGAACATTGTCTGAATTACTATTTACATAATTAGCTGACAAATCAACAGAAAGTTTATCTGTTAAATTTGAGCCTAGTCTTATACCTAGATTTGTTCTTTTATATTCTGTGTTTGGTACAATACCTTCTTTAGTGATTCTTCCTAAAGAAACACGACCCCATACATTTTCTTCACCAAAAGAAAGAGATAAATTATTATTGTATGACACACCAGTTCTAAAGAAACCTTCTCTATCTGCTTTCTGTACAAAAGGGGTTGGTGTTGGGTTTGGGTCATTTGGAGTTGCTTGAGAGATTAATTGACCATCTGTTGGAGCACCAAAATTACCTCCCCAGTTTGCTCTAAATTGGTTGGCTACCCCTCCAATTGTTCCACCACCTGCATATTCATATTGTTCATCCCAAAATCTATTAACATTATCAAACCCTACCCCAGTTGTATATTCTACACCTATTCCTTTTTTGTTTTTGCCAGATTTTGTTGTAATAATTAAAGCGCCATTAGTACCTCTTTCACCGTACAATGCAGCTGCTTTAGGCCCTTTTAATACAGTTACAGATGCAAAGTCATCTGGATTAAGATCATTTAGACTGTTACCATAATCTACAGGTAAATCTCCAGAAACTGGGTTACTACCAATACCTATATATGTATTTGATATTAAAACTCCATCTACTACTAATAATGGTTGATTTTTATCTGGATTTAAAGAAGTTTCTCCTCTTAAAACAATTCTTGAAGAAGATACAGCAGATCCATTATTGGTAGTAACAGATAAACCTGACACTTGACCTGATAGTTGTTGTGATATATCTCCTACTCTTGATTGGTTTATTGTTTCCGCTCTTAAAGTTTGAGCAGCATAAGATACTTTTTCTCTAGATTTGGTTACACCAAGAGCTGTTACTACAATTTCCTCTAGCTGAGATGAATCTTCAGATAATCTAATCGTTATTTGATTTTGACTACCAATTGCAACTTCTTTGTTGGCATACCCTAAATAACTTACAACTAACGTTTTTGCATCACTTGACACATTAATTGAAAAATTACCATCAAAATCTGTTTCTACTCCTGCTGTAGTTCCTTTTACCACAATACTAGCACCAGGCAAAGGATCATTAGTAGCATTATCTACCACTGTCCCTTTTATTGTTCTTACTTGTGCATCCATTTTATTAGTATGTGCTGATAAAATAGATAAAGACAGTAAAACTAAAATTTTAAAAACATTTCTGTTTAAAGAAGAAATTATATACCCTCTTTTGATTTTTGTTTTGTTCATATTAATTTGAATTAAATTGATTAATGAATATCTGAAAAACAATTATTCGCTACAAATAAATAAAATTATTTTCAATTAACAAATAATTAATAAAATATTTTATTAATTAAGGTGTAAAATAAAAATTATTTACGTTTTAATTGTTGTCTTAAAACTTTTAATGAAATATCAAAAAAACCTAAATATATGACAAAAAAATAATATTAGTATATAATTTACTTAAAATCAAAATTTTAATCATAAGTGTTTCGTGAGACCTTTCAGGTTTCAAAAACCTGAAAGGTCTTGATAATAAAAAACTTACAAGGTTTTCAATCAATAATGCTTATTTTTTGTCATGTACTTAGCAAAAAAAACAAGAGTCTTTTTTTAGAAATCAATCATACCAGAGGCTTTAAGAATCATAGCCGCACCAGCTTTAGAACCTAGATATCTACCAAGAGTAGAGACCTCTATTTTGCAGTGGTTTATGGAGTTGATAAGTGTCGTTTTTTTTGCGCCCATTTTAACAGCGTCAATAAAGAAATCTTTAACCATTACATATTCTCCACCTATTAAAACTAATTCAGGGTCAAAAAGATTAATAATATTCCCTAACGCTTTTCCTAAAAGATGTCCTTGTTTTTGTATTAGTTTTATAGAAAGTTCATCCCCTTTTAAAACAGTATCTAATACATCATGATATTTATAACTATCTATTTCTTTTGTGTTAAAATATATTGATGTTTCATTATCTAGTAGTGCTTCTTTCAAATCATTTAACAGCGCATTACCTCCTATTTGAGTGCCTATGCAACCCGTTTTTCCGCAATTACACAATCTACTTCCTTTATCAAATTGTGTGTGATTAAAGTTGCCAGCCAAACCAAAGCTACCTTTAATAATATGTTTGTCTGAAATGATACTTAAACCTAATGTTCTACTAACCTTAATAACTAAAACATTATCAATTCCTTTTGCAATTCCTAAAGTTTGCTCAGCAACACTAATGGTTCTTGCGTCATTTTCTACTAGTACAGAAATATCCAAATGAGATTCTAAATAGTATTTTAAAGAAGTTTTTTTATCAGAAAAGTATGTGGTTAACGCTCCGTTTTTATCTTTAACAACATCAGGAATCCCAACACCCAACCCAATGATATTTTCTTTTTCAACACCAGCTTCTTTTATAGCTTTTTTAATAAATGAAAGAATATACTCTAAAGATTTTTCATCATAATTTAATTGAAAATTACGATCAACCAATGTATGTTTTGTTTTTAAATCTGTAGTAACAATACTCAAATGAATGAATTTTGATAAAATTTCTACACCGATAACAAAAAAGCGATTTTTGTTGATTGAAAAAGTATAAGGTCTTCTTCCGTTTTCTGATACTTTTTTTCCTTCTCTGATAATAAGTCCGCCGTCAACAAATTCTTTTATAAGAGTTGTGCATATCGGAATACTAACATCTATTGATTCTGCTATTTTTGGAATTGAAAGTGAATCTTCAGTTCTAGAAAGAAGTCTAATTATTTTTTTTCTATTCTCTTCTTTTCTACCAATAACTCCATTTTCTGAAGTTATTTTTAATAGCTCTAATTTATTCATACACCTATATCTCTATTATATAGCTAAGTTAATAAAAAATTTTATAATCTATAGGATTAGTTTAAAAGAATACAAGGTAAAATTATACTTTTGATTCTATTCTATAGTGGCTCCATACCATGATATAAAAACAAGAAATAATATAATGACAAATAGTATCAAATTGAGGGTGGTGTCATAAACAAAACGATTATTTATTATTGAATGTCATTTGAGGCATCAAAAAGACATTCGTTTTAACAAAAGTCAATCGGAAAACTAAATGTCTGGCTGAGCCTGTCGAACAGAGTTTTTTCTTAAAG
>JBMYWO010000115.1:0-6069 GCA_049607505.1 Polaribacter sp. | reverse complement strand
GTATGTTCCATAATATTGCTAATATAAACATTTCAACTGATTTAATCCACTACCCGATTTTTTTTACCTAAATTTAAAGCACCCTAACTGCTTTTACAAAAGCGTTTTTCCAATATTTTTCTGATAAAAGAGAAATGATTACCCCTCTAGAAGTAGTTGCGTGAATAAAACGTATTTGTTTATTTTTTATGGAAATAACTAAACCAACATGGTTTATATATTTTCTACCTGCTTTAAAAAATAATAAATCCCCTTTTTTGACTTTGGCTAAAGAAATTTTATTTCCTCTTTTTGCCATTTCTCTAGAAGTTCTTGGCAATTTGATATTTTCTTTTCCAAAAGCAGTATATACAATACCAGAACAGTCCATTCCTTTTTTGGTCGTTCCTCCATATTTGTATCTAACTCCTTCGTATTGCATTGCATTCGCAACAATTTTATCAACTTTAGGAATGGATTGATTGTTGTTTTCTACGATTGTATTTGATAAAGGATAAGATCTTATTAATAGAAAGAAAATCAATATAAAGAAAAGATATTTTTTCATATATTAAGTTGATTTTAAATCAGCTACAATTTGTTTTGCAACATTTTCAGATGCTCCTTTTCCGCCTAAAATTTGCTCTAATTCGTTATAATCTGAAGATAGTTTTTTACAATAATTTTGCTCTAAAATCTTTGCAAGTTCCGTCTTTAAATTTGCTTTTGTAAAATCGTGTTGAATTAATTCTTTTACAACTTCTCTGTCCATAATTAAATTTACCAAAGAAATAAACTTTAAAGTAATGAGTCTTTTTGCTATTTGATAGGAAATAGCACTTGCTTTATAACAAACAACTTGAGGTACTTTAAACAATGCTGTTTCTAAGGTTGCTGTACCAGAAGCCACCAAAGCTGCTGTAGAAATACTTAATAAATCGTATGTTTTATTATTGATAAAACGCACTTTTTTATTGCCAATAATTTGTTGATAAAACCCGACATCTTGACTTGGCGCACCTGCAATAATAAACTGATATTCACCAAAATCATCAATTAAAGACAACATTACGGATAGCATTTTTTTTATCTCTTGTTTTCTGCTTCCTGGCAATAAAGCTATGATAGGTTGGTTTGTTAAATTGTGTTGTATTCTAAAAATGACATCGTTAATATTTTTCTTTTTATCTGCAATCGCATCAATTAATGGATGTCCTACAAAATGAACATCATAATCGTATTTTTTGTAAAACTCTTTTTCAAACGGAAGTATTACAAACATTTTATCTACATCTCGCTTAATGTCTTTTACCCTATTTGATCTGCTAGCCCAAACTTGTGGCGAAATGTAGTAATAGGTTTTAAAATTTTGCTGTTTTGCCCACTTTGCTATTCGTAAATTAAAGCCAGAATTATCTATAAAAATAATCACATCTGGTTTAAATTTTTGAATATCTTTCTTGCAGAATCTTATAAATCCTAAAACTTTAAAGAGGTTTAATAATACCTCTACAAAACCCATAAAAGCACGTTTTTTATAGTGTATTACCAAAGTTCCGCCAACGGCTTTCATCAAATCTCCACCCCAAAATCTAATTTCAGCTTTTGCGTCTTGTTCATACAAAGCTTTCATTAAATTAGAACCGTGCAAATCTCCAGAAGCTTCACCTGCAATAATGTAATATTTCATCTATTTTAAATTTGTGTAACTGATGGTCTAATATAAGATTAGTTCTGTTGATTTCAATTGCCTTTTTTGAGTACTTTAAGAAATAGGATTAATCATCCATTTAAACTGAAATTTTGTATCCGGAACTATAATTCTTTCAGTAATTCTATACATCCTCTCCGGTAACTTCATTAAATAGTCTCTGGCTTTTTCTGCTTCTGAAGTAAGGTTTGCAATTTTATCTATTTCCCAATTTACCGTCAATTTTTTAAGGATATCTACATAATCAAAACCTGTATAGACACCTATTCTTTGAGCAACTGTAGAAAAATTATCAAATAAACTTCCTTTGCCTCCAAAAGATTCTCGTAAATGCATTGCAGGCATTACAATTTTATGTTTCATCATTTGCTGAAATGCCAACATCATTTCACTTGGATCTATTTTAAAAATTTCTTTTACAAATTCTGAATATGCAATATGATGGCGCATTTCATCACCCGCTATAATTTTAGACATTTTAGCCAATACTTTGTGTCCTTTTTTACGTGCAATTTTTGCTACATTATTATGAGAAATATAGGTTGCCAATTCTTGAAAACTTGTATATACAAAGTTTTTATAGGGGTCAGAAGAAGTTCCTATATCAAAACCGTCAGCAATTAAATGTTGGGTAGAAATTTCTACTTCACGCATATTTACACGCCCTGATAAATACAAATATTTGTTTAAAACATCTCCGTGTCTATTTTCTTCGGCAGTCCAAGTTCGTATCCATTTTGCCCAACCGTTGTCTGGATCTTGGTTTATACCGTCTAAATCTAAAAGCCAAGATTCGTATGTTGGCAAAGCCTCTTCAGTAATGGTATCTCCTACCAAAACTACCCAAAAATCATCGTGCAATTCTTTAGAGATTTCCCTAATTTCTTCTATTTCACTAATAAAAGTATTTTTTTGAGAGTTTGGTAAAAAATCTGAAGGTTGCCAAATTTTTTCAGGAGCTATTAAAAATGTATTTACAAAACTATCAATATTTTTTTCTAGTGTTTGCATTACTTCTTTTCGGATGTTTTGTATAGACATAGGGTTTAGTTTATATGGTTTCTTATGGTAGTTTCTACTTGTTTTAATAATTCATCAAAAGGGATTGAATTTACCTTTATAGGTTGATGTGTTTTTATTTTTATGGGACTAAAAAGACCAACGGGATACTTGCCATATTTAAAAGTTTTCCATGAATTATTGATCGTTAAAGGTACAATAAGGCCTTCAGAATTGTATTTGGCTATAATTTTTAATCCGTTTGAAGCAAAGGGTTTTGGTTTGCCATTTCTACTTCTTGTTCCTTCAGGAAAAATAACTGCTGACCAATTATTTTTATGAATTTTTTTTGCAAATTTCCCTAAAGTTACAATGGCTTTTTTGCCGTCTTTTCTATTTATTAATGCTGCGCCTCCATGTTTTAGATTGAAAGAAATACTTGGTATCCCTTTTGAAAGTTCAATTTTTGACACAAATTTTGGATGATGCTTTCTAAATGCCCAAATAATTGGCGGAATATCAAACATACTTTGATGATTTGATACAAAAATTAGTGTCGTATTTTCTGGAAGTTTGTGTTTGTTTTCAACTAGTACAGGGACTCCAATTATTAAAAGAGATTTTGATAAAAACCAATTCATATAGTCAACAACAAATTTATGCCCGCTATAACCAAATAGATGTAAACCAATCCATTGTAAGGGGTGAAATATAAGTAGTATTGAAAAAAACACCAATGCAAAGATTGGTGATAAAATATGACTTAATATTTTCATTTATTGATTGTCGATTCTATTGAAACCAATTACTCCAAGGAATTCTTGATAAAATAAGAAGTAATGCTATTCCGTAAAAGATGGCAAACGTCTTAAATTTAGCAATGTCTTGGGTTTTCTTTTTGTGTTTAGACCAGCCCACTGTAATTAAAACAATGGCTATAATCATAATAACAGGATGTTCTACGGCTAATAATCTGTTGCTTGCGTCAATCCCGTTTGCTTTCATTGATTGATACCAAGGGGACATAAAATACCATCCTAAACCTATTAATAGTTGAATATGTGAAAGGATTAATGTAAACAAACCTATTCTTAAATCTTTGTCTGTAAAAGTTCTTTTTTTCGATATTCCTGTGATTGCATTAATTACTGCAAAAATTAATATCGCAAGGACTATATATGCCCAATATGAGTGGATGTCTTTCATAATTTGAGAGTTGTTTTTAATGATGTAAAGTTAGTCATTTTATCCATAAAAAAACCACCTTATAATTCTGAATTTAGTTCAGAGTCAAAGGTGGTTTTAATACAAGGGAGCATGCTCCCTTGTAATATATTTTACGTTTTATTAGAAATTATATCTTACGGATGCATTCCATGTTCTACCCCAACCAAACAAACCTTGATTGTTTACATTAATTCCTTTCCAAGTAGTATCTCCTGCTCCTGCAGTATTGTTACTTCTTAAATCAGAGATATATACTTCATAAAACAAGTTGTTTACATTCAACCTAAAGTTTAAAGATTTGTCTTTTTCTTGACCAATCTTAAATCTATATGAAACTCCTAAATCTGCAATATCATAAGAAGGCAATTCTAAATTTTGTTTTACAGCCCCAACATTTGCATACAAACCGTCATACAATCTCCAGTCAAAATCTACAGATAGATTGTCAGTAATATTATAATCTAAACCGAAACCTACAGTAAATTGTGCTGCATCTCCTACTTTACCTCCATCAACATCATCATTAGAAGTAGTTAATATATTTTGGTCTTCATCTCTTACTTGGGTTACCGTATTTCCAACAAATTGCCAATCGCCAATAGATGTAAATCCACTTACATCTAATTTATCATTAAATAATTTTGTTCTAAAGTCAACCTCTATTCCTTGGTGCAATTGCTGTGCTCCAAAATTAAGCGTGTTTTGTACAACACCTCCTACTACACTTGATGTGCTTACAACTCTGTTTTTCCAAGAAGTTCTATATAAATTCAAATTTGCTGTAAAATTCTCTTTTGCAAATGCATAGCCTAATTCTAAACCAAAGATGTCTTCATTTTGAGTAAAAGGACTAATTTGGTTATTATATGAAGGGAAAATAACATCTTGAAAGGGTTGACGTGAATAAATTCCTATGTTTGCAAATACTTTATTATGATCATTAATAATGATACTAGCACCCCCTTTGGCATTAAATCCAAAATTATTTACTTTTTCTGAATCTTGATATTGTGCTTCATAATCGTATCTGTCAAATCTTTGATGATTTTGTTGAGAAATAGAACCTTGGAAGAAGGTAGAGAATTTATCGGTTGCATATTCTAATTGCGTAAACAATCCTGCATACGAAATTCTTTCGCTACTATCATAATCTATTCTTTGGTCTTCGCTTGCAAAGTTAAACATTGAAGCCCAAGGGTTTGCATTAAAACTTTCTGTTGCTACGGCATCTACTGTTGCACCAACTCTATTATGTGTATTATCTCTTAAAGTTCTGTTTTCAGTCCAAGAATTTAATCCGTGGAAATTTTCTACTTGTCTAAAATGAGTACCGTAATAGGTTCTTAAATCTGTACCAACGTTCCAAACTAGATTGTCATTAATTTCGTGTTCAAAATTAGATACCAAACCATACCAACTATGATTGTTCATAGAAGCTCTAGTAATATAAGCACTGTTTCCAAAGTTTCCATCTATGGCAGCTGCATTGTTAGCATAAATAGCATCATAATCTATTCTACCATCTGCGGTTCTTACTCTACGTCCTCTATTACCAGTTCCACCACCACGTCCCCAAGAAGCATATAATACAGTAGATAAGTTAGATGCTTCATTGATTGTATAATCCCAGTTAATATTCATTACCGGTTTATGATAGAAATTTCTTCTTTCTGTCATGTACGTACCTTGATATGTACCCCAGTTACTATTATATTTTCTACCATATTGTAAATATGAAGCAATACTTTTGCTAAAGTTTTGATCGTGCCATTGTGGTGCACCTGTCAACAAAAAGTTGAAGTTATGTCTTTCATTTGGTGTATAACCCAAAGAGATAAAGTAGGTTTGTCCTTGTCCTTTATTTCCTTCATTATAGCCATCACCTTCCCAATGAGAAAACATGATAGAAGTAGCAAAACCGTTTTCAGATTTTCCGGTGTTATAAAATAAGGTAGATTTAAAGTAGGCATCATTTGCTAAAGCTGTTGAGAAATAACCTCCTTGTTCTTTAGCAGTAGTTTTTGTTACAAAGTTTGTAGTACCTCCCACAGAAGAAATTGCTAATTTAGAAGCTCCTAAACCTCTTTGAATTTGTACTGCACTGGCAATATCATTAATACCAGACCAGTTAGACCAGTACATTTTGCCATCTT
>JBMYWO010000114.1:0-6121 GCA_049607505.1 Polaribacter sp. | reverse complement strand
ATCAAATTGGTTTTGCAGCAGAAAACGAGGCTAATTTTATAGGCTTTTTAGCAGCAAATTATCATACTGATATGTATTTTAAATATGCAAGTTATAGAATGGCTTTTGGGTATTGTATTGTGGAATTAAGTAAACGGAATCGTAAAGAATCAGCAAGTTTTTGGAAGCAAGTAAACAAAGGAATTATAAAAGATTATAACGCAAGCAATACCTTTTGGCAAGCCTATAAAAATCCTTTTGAGCCCATCATCAAAAAAGGGTATAGTGCTTATTTAAAGGCAAATAAACAGGACAAAGGAATTGCTTCTTATCATTATGCTGTAGATTTATTGATTCACTATTTTGAATCTTCAAATCAAATGTAAGTGTTTCTTGGTGATGCTAACTACGCCTAAACTCACTCAGCAAAATAGCCGTTGCAGTTGCTACATTTAAACTTTCGGTTTGTTGTATGTTTCCAAAACGTGGAATGGAAACCTTATTTTTTACCAAGGTTTTTATGCTTTCTGAAACTCCGTTTGCTTCATTTCCTAAAATTAAAATTCCTTCTTTTGGTAAATTTATTTGATAGACATTTTCGCCATTGATATCAGCAATAAATGTTGGTAAATTTATTTCCTTTAGGTATTCTTCTAAATCTATATACTGAATAGAAACCCGAGTTAAAGAACCCATAGAGGCTTGTACTACTTTTGGGTTGTAACAATCTACTGTTGCTGTTGAACAAATCAATTGTGTAATTCCAAACCAATCACATAACCGTATGATGGTTCCTAAATTTCCTGGGTCATTAATAGTGTCTAAAGCAAGAATTAATCCATTGTTTTGTAGTGGTTTTTCATCAGGGATTTTAAATATGCCTAGTACTTTATTTGGGGTTTTTAGGTGGCTAATTTTTTTTAAATTGGCATCAGAAATACGTGTAATTCTATCATCAGAAATGGGTATAGAAAAATCATCTGTACAAAAAATTCTTTCTACAGAAAAAGAAGATTTTACCATTTCTTGTACAAGTTTTATTCCTTCGGCAATAAATAATTGATGCTTTTGCCGATACTTTTTTTGTGATAAACTTGTTATTAATTTTAACTGGTTTTTTGAGATGCTCATTTATTAATTCTTATTGAAAATAAACCGCTGAAAAATACTATTTTTGAAATTGATGAAAAAACTTTCTTTTTATTTTTTACTCTTTTTATTTTTAACCTCATGCAATTCTACAAAACATGTTACCGAAAACGAACATTTGCTAACTCAAAATTATATTTTTGTAGATAGTGTTAAAAATAAGAGTGTTGAGTTACAGAAATATGTACTTCAAAAACCCAATGCAAAATTATTGGGCTTACCGCTAGGCTTGTATTTTCATAATTTAGGAAATCATAAAAAACCCAAAACACCTAGTGAGTGGGGCAAGAAGAATAAGAAATCATACAATTTGATTAAACATATTTTTTCCGAAAAACAAAGTATTGCTTATGCAAACTCTTTTATAGGGTTTAACAATTGGTTTTTAAAAGAAGATGCTCCCGTTATTATTGATAAAAATAAAGTAAAAAGAACCGCCAATAATTTGCTAGCCTATTATAAAACACAAGGCTATTTTAAATCCTCTATAAATACATTTATTAAAAAAACAAAACCTAAAAAAGCAACTGCCTGGTATTACATTCATAGAGGAACACCAACAACTTTAGACACCATAAACATTAAAATAGAATCGGAAGTTTTAGATTCTATCTACAAAATAACGCAAACAAAATCTTTGTTAAAAACTGGAAATCAATACAATGATGCTACATTTAGAGAGGAGGCAAAAAATACCATCCAATTATTTAGAAATAATGGAATCTATCATTTTACAGAATCAGCTTTAGGGTTTTATGTAGATTCTACAAGAACAGATTATAAAACAAATGTAGATTTTATCATATCTAGAGATCGATTTGTGGAAGAAAGAGGAAACTATGTAAAAAAAGATTTTAAAATTCAAAAAATAAAAGAAGTGAATGTGGTAACCGATTATTCGTTTGCTAAAAGGCAAGATGTATATTCAGATACCATTACCTATAAAGGAATTAATTTTTTAGGATATGATAAAATACGATACAATCCTAAATATTTATCGCAATCTATATTTTTAAAACCGAATGCTATTTATAAAGATACCTTAAGAAATTTAACCAGAAATCATTTAAAGTCTCTTAATAATTTTAAAACTACAAAAATAAATTTTAGCCCTATTGATGGTTCTGACACTGAAATGAAAATGGATATTTTTTTAACTCCTAAAGAAAAATATTCATTGGGTTTAGAAACCGAACTCACGCATTCTAATATTAGAGAAATTGGTACTTCAGCAAAATTTTCTATCATTAATAGAAATACGTTTAAGGGGTCAGAAATCCTAAAAATATCTTTTCTAGGTTCTTATTTTAATTCAAATAATGGTCCAGGTTGGGAAATTGGAGCAGATGCTTCTATAGAAATTCCAAGATTTGTTGCACCTTTTGGTTTAAGCAAATTTGTTCCAAAAGAAATGTCGCCAAGAACCTTGTTCTCTTTAGGAACTAGTGTTCAAAAGAATATTGGTTTAGACAGGCAAACATTTACTTTTTTATCTGATTATAAGTGGAACTACACTACTAAAAAAACAATTCAATTAGAAGTTTTAAATACACAATATATTCAAAACCTGAATGTTGATCGTTTCTTTAATATTTACAGTTCAGAATATGCAAATCTAAACACGGTTGCTCAAATATATTATAACGACCCTAACAGAGAATTAGTGCTTCCAAACGAAGCTATTTCTTTTATGAATACGGTTTCAAGAGATACTAATTTTCGAGGGTCAAATCCAGAAGAATTTAATACCAATTTGAATATCTTAAATAGATACAATATTGTAACCTCCGATTTTTTAATTCCTACAATTGCTTATTCTTATACCTATAATAACCAATCTAGTTTTAAAGATAATAACTTCTCATTCTTCAAAATAAGAGTTGCCAATGCCGGAAATATTTTGGGATTCATCTCTAATAAAACAAACACTAAAAACAAAAAAACTTTTTTAGACATTCCACTGGCACAATATTTTAAAATGGATGTAGAATACAAAAAGTTTTGGGATTTTGGGAAGAATTCTGTATTTGGTATTCGAACATTTTTAGGAGCCATAGTACCTTATGACAATTCAGACATTCCGTTTACAAAAAGTTATTTTGCAGGTGGTTCTAATGATATTAGAGCGTGGCAAACCTACGATTTAGGCCCTGGAAGTAGAAACACAGGATTGGAATATAATATTGGAAGTTTAAAATTATTAACAAGTGCAGAATATCGTTTTGATGTAGTTTCAAAATTAAAAGGTGCCTTATTTATTGATGCTGGAAATATTTGGGATATTACAGGGTCTTCCTTTGTAGATGCCGACGCAAAATTTACGGGTTTTCATTCGTTAAAGGATATTGCAATAGGTTCTGGTCTTGGAGCTAGGTTAGATTTTAACTTTTTAATTCTTCGGTTGGATATTGGTTTTAAAACATACGAACCTTATTTAGAAGGAAATAAATGGTTCAAAAATTACAACTTTGCTAAAGCGTCTTATCAAATAGGGATAAATTATCCTTTCTAAACCGTCTAAAAATTACTAAATTGTATCGCACTATTGAAAATGGATAAATGATTTGTTTTAACTATATTTGTTTTTAAAAAATTTTAGATCAATGACTGAATCCCAAGAAAAAATAGACGAAAATGAACCAACAGAACAAGTCGAAAGTGAAAGTAAGTTTGATCTGACAGACATCATTAAGACATTTTTAAGTACTGATAAATTTGAAAAAATTTTAGCAACGTTTGAAAAGAACAAAGAAACAGATTTAGAGGCTAAAAGGAACGAATTTTTAAACAAAAAAGTAGCAAATGATTCAAATCTTTCCTTTTGGAAATTTAAACTTGGTAAAGAGTTTTTTACTGTTCTATTAATTTTAGGTTGCATTTTGTTTTTAGCTTATTTTGATAAAATTGAAAGTGATACTTTAGGCACTTTACTAGGTTCTGTTATCGGTTATTCAATAGGTAATTTTAGCGCTTCTAATAAAAATTAAACCATCTAAAATTCACTAAATCGTATTAGTAAACTCTTTGTTTTTTTCTTTATGCAAAGCAAAAAAAATGTAGTTTTGCTTTCTATTTTTATATAAAACAACCAAAAACATATTTAATGATAAAGCCAGGAGTAGCCACAGGAAAAGAGGTTCAAGAAATTTTTAACCTTGCCAAAGAAAAAGGATTTGCATTGCCCGCAGTAAATGTTATAGGATCTAGTTCAATTAACGGAGTTTTAGAAACCGCAAGAGATTTGAATGCGCCTGTAATTATTCAATTTTCTAATGGAGGCGCACAATTTAATGCAGGAAAAGGATTGTCTAACGAACATCAAAAAGCAGCAATAGCAGGTGCAGTAGCAGGTGCAAAACATATTCACGAATTGTCTGTTGCTTACGGAGTTCCCGTGATTTTACATACAGATCATTGCGCCAAAAAATTATTACCTTGGATAGATGGTTTATTAGATGCGTCTGAAAAACACTTTGCAGAAACAGGCAAACCTCTATACAGTTCTCACATGATAGATTTATCTGAAGAACCGTTAGAAGAAAATATTGAGATTTGTAAAACCTATTTAGCTAGAATGAGCAAAATGGGAATGACTTTAGAAATTGAATTAGGAATTACTGGCGGTGAAGAAGATGGTGTAGATAATTCTGATGTAGATGCTTCTAAATTATACACCCAACCAGAAGAAGTTGCCTATGCTTATGAAGAATTACTAAAAGTTTCTTCACAATTTACTGTAGCAGCAGCTTTTGGAAATGTACATGGAGTTTACAAACCTGGAAATGTAAAATTAACACCAAAAATCTTAAAAAATTCTCAAGAATATATTTCACAGAAATACAATGTACCACACAATACAATTGATTTTGTATTTCATGGAGGTTCAGGATCTACTTTAGAAGAAATTAGAGAAGCTATCGGCTATGGAGTGATTAAAATGAATATTGATACCGATTTACAATTTGCTTTTACAGAAGGTATTAGAGATTATATGCAAGAAAAAGCAAGTTATTTAGCAACTCAAATTGGTAATCCAGAAGGTTCAGACCAACCCAATAAAAAGCATTACGACCCAAGAAAATGGTTACGATTAGGTGAAGAAACTTTTAAAACTCGTTTAAAACAAGCGTTTGAAGATTTGAATAATCTAGATACGTTATAAGTTTTTGGGTCTTGTACAATCAATATTAGGGTTTGTGATTTTGTATTCATAAAAATAGTCAAAACTAATATGAGTTTATATATTCCATACGCCTAATGATTATAGGATTTTAATACTTTAATTTTTTTCTAGACCTTCGATTAGTTTTATGTTGTGGACTCTTCAAGCAATTCTTCAAAAGAGTTTAATATTTCCAAAGTTGATATATATTCTTTGGTATTTTGGTTGTACAATACTTTTATATTCTTATTCTCAAACTTTAGAAATTTTTCAAATTCTATCATTCTCTGATGTATTCTTGGAGCTACAAAAATAATTTTAGTCTCTTTTGAGAATTTAGTTATCATTGCTTTTCTATGATCTGAAATAGCAACTCCTTCATTAATTTGCCCTGATGAATCTCTTCTTAAAGTGGGTTCAACAATAAAATTAAAGTTTGTTTCAAAGCATTCAATATCAGCCCCTGTATTTGAACCACTTTGTCCTTTTGCGTGTCCAATTGGCCAACCAATACTATCTGTTCGGCAATTAGCTTGTACTTTAGTGTTTTTAAATTGTTTTTTCACTCCTAAAGCACAAAAAAATTCATACCTAATGGATGCTTTCACATCTTTGATGGAAGGAAGTACTGATTTTTTTCCTGAAGAAGCTTTTAATAGTTCGTCTTTAATCTTATCCCAAGTCAATAATGAATTAATGTTTTCTAATTGATTGTCGCTAGCATAAATTTCTTCTCTTTCAAATTTTAGAATATCAGTATCAATTGTAGATGCATACAGGGCAAACGGGTTTAAAAATTTTGTAATTTTTGAATAATACTCTATCTTTGCA
>JBMYWO010000113.1:0-6151 GCA_049607505.1 Polaribacter sp. | reverse complement strand
CCATCTATTTTAAAAAAAGAAAAAGAGCGTTTAGAAAAAATTACAAACCTGCCCATGATACGTTCTAGACAACATTATTTACGGTTTAGTTTGCCAGAAACTTATCAACATTTAATAGATTTAGAAATAACTGAAGACTATTCTATGGGCTATGCAAGTCATGTAGGTTTTAGAGCCAGTACCTGCACACCTTTTTATTTTTACGATTTAGATTTTGAAATTCAAACGCCCTTAAAAATATTTCCATTTGCTCTGATGGACACTACTTTAAATGATTATATGAAGTTAACTCCAAAACAATCTTTAGGAAAAATTAGGGATTTAAAAAATGAAGTAAAAACGGTTCACGGAACTTTTATTACCTTGTTTCATAATGAAACGTTGAGTAATTATATGCGTTGGAAAGGTTGGAGTAGATTGTATGAATCTATGGTAAAAATGGCAACTTCTTAATATGATTCATTATATAAAAAGAAAAGATTTAGACATAGAAAAATACGATTCTTGTATTGAAAATGCTATACAAAGTAGCATTTATGCTTTTTCTTGGTATTTAGACATTGCAGCAGACCATTGGGATGTTTTGGTTTTTGATGATTATAAAGCAGTAATGCCAATTCCTTGGCGAAAAAAGTTTTTTATTAACTATGTATATCCTCCTTTTTGGGTTTTGGAATTAGGTATATTTTCAGTTCATCAAGAAGTAAATATTGAAGAATTTTTAGATGCATTAACTAGCAAGTTTAAATTTGTAGAATTACGAACGAACACTAAAAATAAATTTAACTTACCCAATAAAAAACTCATAAAAAAAGAAATGCAATTTCTTCTTTTAGAAAATGACTATAAAAATACATGGAACTCATACAGAAAAGACCGAAAGAAAGATTTACAGAAAGCTACTAAAAATGATTTAACGGAAAAGTGGAATGATATTCCAGAAAATTTAATACAACTTTTTAAAAATAATGTTGGCAAAAGAACACCAAACATAAAAGAAAAAGATTACGATATTTTGCTAAAGTTAATCAACACCTGCTTGCAGAAAAAAGTTGGTGAAATATTATCTGTTTATGATAAACAAAATCGGCTTGTTGCCTCGGGTTTTTTTCTAAAAAATAAAAATAAGGTTTCTATTTTGGTTTCATCTACAGATTTTAAAAACAGAAAAAACGGAGCAAATACTTTTCTAATTGATAGAGCCATATATAAATATCAAAATAGTTTTGAAGTTTTTCATTTTGGGGGTTCTTCAATAAAAACCGTTGCAAGATATTTTTTAAGTTTTGGTGCTAAAACGGAAGAATATGGTCAAATAAAACACAATGAATTACCCGCTTTCATAAAGATTTTTAAGCGGTAGTTTTTAAGAAAAGAGAATATTCTTTAGGTGCTCTTTTATTAAAAATAATCACAGAAAGGTCTTCAATATATTTCTCTTTTTCCTTAATGACTTTACAAGGATTTCCTACGGCAACAGAGTTGTCTGGAATATCTTTAGTAACTACAGAATTTGCGCCTATTGTAACATTATTTCCAATAGTAACCTCGGGCAATATGGTTGCATTAGCTCCAATCCAAACATTATTTCCAATCACAATGGGTTTTCCAGCAGTGTGTTCTCGTAAATTATTGTTTTTATGATTGGATGAAATAATAGAAACCCCTGGTGCAAGCTCTACGTTAGAGCCAAAAATAATTCCATTATTGGCTTGTATATAGTTGTTAATATTGTCTCCAGGATCACATAAAATTCCTTTTTTAATCTTGCTAGGAGCCACTACTCTTGATGTATAATGTACAGGCCATTTTACTTTAGGATTTAATCTAAATAATTTCTGTGGAATGAGATAATGGAAAAATAAAATATAATACCGCTGATACCCATATTTTGGGCGATAATATTCTGGGTAGAACCAATTGACAATCCAGCCAAAGAAGAAAAAATCTAGCTTTCGAAACATTATTTTATCATTTCTTTAGAAAAATAAAGATACCATTGTGCAATAATTTCATTATAATTTTTAGATTTCTTCTTTACTTTTAAGGTATTCTTATTTAAAGAAGTTATCATTTGTTGGGTGATGGGTTTATAATTATTCCAATCGTTTTTTTGTAAAATTTTTTGCTTGATAAAAATAGGAAAAAAAGATTTTATGACATCTTTTATTTTCTGTAGGTATATGCTTTTTTTTGATGACGACAATTCGTTTTCAAAGTATATGTTATAAGGTTTAAAATAATGTTCTACTAAAACATCATCAAAAAGCATTTTCATTTTCTTGAATTTAGGAGGAATTTTTTTAAAGAATTCTAACAAATCCTTGTCCCAAAAAGGAAATCTATGTTGATAATCAAAAAAGGTATAAAAACTTGCTGAATTGAAAATATATTTGGCTATTTTTTCAGAAATATCATAGTTTTCAAAAACCGAATAAGGTATTTTTTGATGATAGTTTTTATCAATATAAAACAATGTGTTTGCTATTTCTTTTTTAAGTGAATTAATTTCAGAATACGAAAGTTTATAATTAGAAAATTTAGAACGAAGTATTAAATCAATTAATTCTTTGGTTTTTAAATTCTTTGGAATTATTTTTATAAACTGACTACCACCAAGTAAATCTCCCGCATATCCAGGTACAAAAATAGCATCTTCAGGAATTAAATAGTTTTCTTTCAGATATTTAACAGCAAAATATTCTTGTAAATTTGGTGTTGAAGAAAATTTTCCAGCAAAATGCGCATACTTTTTAAATTCAGATGTTTGTAAGTAATTTTCAATGATTTCAGCATTGTATTCTATAAAATGCCATTGATATCCTAAAGTTTCTGCGGTCTTTTTGGAGTTTTCAATTTCGAAGCTATCTTTTCTTCCGTAGGTATAGCAAACAACATTTTTATAATGGTATTTTTTTAGCATTACTGCGATGAATCTAGAATCAAATCCGCCACTCAAGGGTACAACAACGGTTTTGTTATCTAAAGATTTTATAAATCTTTTAAAAACATTTTCGAAAGTAATAACGGCTTCTTTTTTTAGAAAATTATAAGAAGATTTTGATGATTGATTAATTGCATACGAAAAGAAAAAATCATTTTCAATCGTTTTATTTTTTTCAAAAATTACATATTCGCTAGATTGTATTTGAAATACATTTTTGAGCAACGTTTTTTTTCCATGTGTATGTAGTGATGCTTTTAATTCTAATGTTGCCAATTCATCAAAACATTGAATATTGAATTTATTTTTTAAGAATACAATATCATCAGAAATAAACAACTCATCATTTTGAAATGTATAAAATATTGGAAAACAACGAGTTGTATCTGAAGCGACACATACTACATCTTTGATTTTTAGGATAATTGAAAATGAGCCATTTAACTCTTTTATTGTATTGATAAAATCTTCTTTGGTTTTTATTTTATTCAAAAAAGACAGAGCGTTTTCATTTTCATAAAACCTATTTTCTGTATCAAAAAAAGAACCTTTTACAAAAACAGTATCATTTTTATGCCAGTAAAATCCTTTATTATTGTTTAAAATAATTTGCATATTTAAATATACGATGTTTTAATTTCTTCCTAAAATCAATATAAAACTAAAAATAAATCTTAACTTACAGTCCGTTTCATGTAAAAATTAAAAAAAATGAAAAATATTTACTTATTAATTTGTCTTTTCCTAGCAACCTCTTTTTATGCTCAAACAAGTTTATTCTCACCAAATGATAGACAGGAAATTCTATCAGAAAATCTTTATGAGAACGAGATAAAAGCAAGTCATCTTGTTTTAAATACTGATGCCTTTTTATCAGAAAGCATTTCTTTTAACCCTTTTGATAATGAACCTATCATTATTGATAAGAACAATAGCGTATCGGGAAATTCTTGGGTGGGTAAAATTAGAAATCAACAGTTTGGCTATTTTATTATTTCAGAATCCAAAGGTATTTATTTTGGTAAAGCTGTTTTAGATTCAGGTAAAATTATGATGATTCGCCATCAAAAAAACAATACCTATAGAGTATCTGAAATTTCTCCAGATAGTGTAAACATAGATGAGGATTGTGAAGCTGTAGCACAATTAACTGATCGAGACGATACACCAGATGACGAACAAGTTGACCAAGATTATGGCCCTGATGTTTGCGATACTTCAGTTACTTGCTCTGATGTAGTTATGGATGTTTTGGTTGTATATTCTGACGCCTTATTAACTGCTCAAGGATCAGCAGCTACTATTGAAGCCGCAGTACAAAGTGCCATAACTGAAGCAAATTTAACTTTATCTAACAGCCAACAAGATGGTACAAATCATACTTTTAATGTAGTGGCCATTGAGGAAATAAACTTTTTAGAAGATTCAAGTGGTTCTGCAAATTTAAGTGCTTTAAGAGCAGACGAAACGGTTATTGATTTAAGAAATAGGCATTCCGCAGATTTAGTGGCTCTCATTTTAAATGGTGGTAGTTGTGGTATTGGCAATGTAAACAGTGATAATTTAGGCTTTCAATCTACAGCAGGTCATTCAGTAACACGTTGGAGTTGTATGACAGGAAATCTAACCTTAACCCATGAAATGGGACATAATATTGGATTTAGACACAACAGATATTCAGATACTTCTAATGCAGGTATTTGCGATTATGGTTATGGGTATGTAAATGAAAATGCAGCGTCATCTACAGATCAACGTTGGCGTACAGCAATGGCCTATAATGCAGAATGTAGTGCTCAAGGATTTAATTGTACAAGACTAACCTATTTTTCAAATCCAGATGTTACTATAGGTACAGCTGCAGACCCAGCAGGCAAAGCCATTGGTGATGCTGAAGCTGCAAATAATGCTGAAGTTTTAGAACGATCTGCCTGCCATGTAGCACAATTTAGAACAGCCGCTACTTGTACTGACTGCATCTTATATCAAAACTGTGAAAATTATGCAACAGATTTTGATTCAGGACCTGGAAATAGTTTACAGATAGATATTTCAGATACATTTGCCTCAGTAGTTAGTGCTGGAACTGTTGAAATTTGTTTAAATCTTTTTGGAGATAACAGTGGTACTTCTGAACAATTTTCAGTTATTACAGAAGATGGCACTACTGTTGGCACCACAAGTCTTGGTAGAGATTGTGAGTTTCCAACAAGAACTTGCTTCACTATAAGTAGTGCCGATTATAATAATTTTATTGCAGATGGTACTATCAGCATTACCATAGACCCAACTGATACAGGTGTAAATCCGAGTTTGTGTAGTCAAAATATGGCTTGTGTTGAGGTTTTGGTAGAAAATGCAGTGTTAAGTAGTGATACTATTACTATCAATAATGCTATCAAAGTGTATCCAAATCCAACATCATCACTTATAAATATTGAAACATTAAGCAATATCGAAACCATTACAATATATTCTAATATTGGAAAAAAGATAAAAACTATTCGTAACAACACCTCACAAATAGATATTTCAAAACTATCTGAAGGTATTTATTTTATGAAAATAAGTTCTGACAAAGGAACAATTACCAAAAAAATAGTTAAGAATTAAAATCTTTAAAAAAAGGAGTCTATAACATTTTGTGGTATTAGCTTGAAAAAGCAACAAAATGTTATATACTTCTGTAAGTTCGACTTACTTAAAAAACGAATCTACAAATTCATATTTATTAAAAACTTGTAAATCGTCTATCCCCTCTCCTACTCCAATATATTTTACAGGAATTTGAAATTGGTCAGAAATCCCAATAACAACACCGCCTTTTGCGGTTCCGTCTAATTTGGTAACTGCTAAAGAAGTAACTTCGGTTGCTTTTGTAAATTGTTTTGCTTGCTCAAAAGCGTTTTGACCCGTAGAACCATCTAAAACAAGCAATACATCGTGTGGCGCATCTACAACTACTTTTTGCATCACTCGTTTTATTTTTGTCAATTCGTTCATTAAATTTACCTTGTTGTGCAAACGACCTGCGGTATCTATAATGACTACATCTGCATGTTGACTTACGGCAGATTTTAAAGTATCAAACGCTACTGATGCTGGATCAGAACCCATTTCTTGACGTATAATTGGTACGTCTGTTCTGTCTGCCCAAACTTGCAATTGATCTATGGCTGCTGCTCTAAAAGTGTCTGCTGCGCCTAA
>JBMYWO010000112.1:0-6238 GCA_049607505.1 Polaribacter sp. | reverse complement strand
ATTGCACGAGCAGAAGAATTAGGTTGTGAAATTGTAAAATTATTTCCTGGGGGTATTTATGGCCCCGATTTTGTAAAAGCCATCAAAGGACCTTGTCAATGGACAAGCATTATGCCTACAGGGGGAGTTTCACCAACTAGAGAAAATTTAACAGCTTGGTTTACAGCAGGTGTAACCTGTGTAGGAATGGGTTCTAAACTAATAGTAAAAGATGCAGATGGTAATTTTGATTATGCAAAAATTGAAAGAACGACAAGAGAATCATTAAATATTATTAAATCTTTAAAGTAAAAAATATTAGACATCCAGTAAAATTATTAACCAATAAAACACACTATCCTTCAATTTTTTTGTTGAAGGATTTTTTTATAAATGATTAGAGATAAGGCAATACTTTATATGATTTCTAGCGTGATTGCGTTTGCGTTTATGAATACTATAGTTAAATATTTAACAACTTTTAGTGTATATCAAATTGTGTTTTTTAGAACTATTGGTACATTAGCTTTTACAATACCATTAACCATAAAATACAAAATTCCTTTTTTAGGAACCCAGAAAAAACTACTTCTATTAAGAGGCATTTCAGGACTTGTTTCTTTAATCTGTTTTTTTGAGGCTTTAAACTATTTGCCTGTTGGCACAGCAGTTTCATTAAGATATACCTCTCCTATTTTTGCATCCATTTTTGCATTATTATTACTAAAAGAAAAAATCAAACCAATTCAATGGGTTTTATTTTTAATAGCATTTATTGGTGTTTTAATTATTAAAGGTTTTGGTGTGGATATAAGTTATTTAGGCTTGTTTTTTATAATCCTGTCTGCAATTTTTTTAGGATTAATTTTTGTGCTAATTAGAAAACTTGGCAACAAAGAAAATCCGATAGTCATAATAAATTATTTTATGGTGATGGCTTTTGTTTTTGGTGGATTGATGTCTATTAATAATTGGAAACATCCTAATGGTAAAGAGTGGTTTTTATTATTAAGTCTAGGTATTTTTGGTTATATAGGTCAGTTGTATATGACAAAAGCGTTTCAATCGAATCAAACAAATATTATTGCGCCATTAAAATATTTAGAAATTGTTTTTACAATTATTTTAGGCGTATTTTGGTTTGAAGAAATTTATAATTTTTATACTTTATTAGGGATTTCTTTAATTCTATTAGGTTTGGTTTACAATATTTATATAAAAAGAAAATTATCATAATAAAAAATATATTCATTTTCCTAATTCCATTTTTAGGATATAGTCAAGTTACTTTAGATGCTAATGGATCAGGAAATACTTATGAAGAAATAACAAATGTTTTAGCTCCTGGTCATGATCCTGTAGAGGAGCCAGATTGTAATCATGCATCTTTTGGAAGACACATTGATGAGATTTTTGATTCAGAGTTAAATACAAATGTATTTCGTTTTTTTATGCATGTAACACCAGACAATGATAGATGCATAAATACAGATAGACAGCGTAATGAAATTAAAACATATGATAAATCTCCAGATAATTTACTAGGTGTAGAGGGTGAAGAAGTAGTTTATAAATGGAAGTTCAAACTTGATAGTAATTTGCAACTTTCTTCAAGTTTTACGCATGTACACCAATTAAAATCTGTTGGAGGAAGTTTAGCAAGTATGCCAATGTATACACTTACTTTAAGAAAATCTACGCCAGATAGATTAGAATTAAGATATGCAGAAACAACATCGCAAACTACACTAAAACAAACAGATTTAGCTCCTTTAAAAGGATCTTGGTTAGAAGTAACCGAGACAATAACTTATGGTGAATCAGGAGCTTATTCAATAGAAATCAAAAAAGTAAGTGATAATACTTTACTATTTGATTATACTAATAATAATATAATAAATTGGAGAGTTGGGACAGAGTTTGTTAGACCAAAATGGGGGATCTACAGAAGTTTAAACTCAAGCCAGGATTTAAGAGATGAAGAAGTCTTATTTGCTAATTTTAGTATTGAAGAAATAAATTCATTATCAATCAATAATTATCAAACAGCATCTGATACAATAGAAATATATCCTAACCCAGTTTCAGATATAGTAACTATCTCTCAAACTAATCAAAGAACATATGATTCGTTTGTTCTTTATAATATTTTAGGGCAAGAAATTATAGTTGTAGATACATTTAAAAAAGAAATTGATATTTCTTTTTTAACTAAAGGAATTTATACAATTATTTTTAAAAATAAAGAGAATATAGTAGCAGTAAAAAAATTGATTAGGAAGTAAATATAATTGTTTCAATTTTGTATTATTTCAGTTTCATTTAAAAAAAGGGTAGTGTCATAGATTAATTGATGATGTATTTTTTGTTCTAAATTATACTCAAAATAGATAGGTTTTCGGAATCTTAAAGGCAGTTATTTTTTTCTTTGTCAAGGCAAAATTTTCAAGCATAGCCTAGTTACGGTTTAAAATTTTAACGAAGAGAAAGGAAAAAAGAACCCCTATAAAAACCGAAAAACTGTTTGTTTTGAGTATATAATAGTAATCTCTATGATATTTATGAAAACGAATGTCTGGCTGAGCTTATCGAAGACTAGGCTTTAAGAAGAAACTCTGTTCGACAGGCTCACTTCGACAAGCTCAGCCAGACATTTAGTTTTCCGATTGGCTTCTGTCAAAACAAATGTCTTTTTGGTGCCTCAAATGACATTCAATAATAAATAATCATTTTGTTTATGACACTACCAAAAAAAGATTATTAACTTTAATAAAATTAAAAATACTAAATTTGAAGAGAACAACAAAAGAGTAGAGACGTGTTGAATTATGAACGGAATTATCAACGAAAATAAAAAACCCTTATAAACATTAGGTTTACAAGGGTTGAAAGTGGAGACGCCGAGAATCGAACTCGGGTCCAAACAAGTAGTCAAAAAGCGTTCTACATACTTAGTTTTTAATTAATTTTCGATGAATACCTGATTAAAAACTACCTAATATTCACTTAACTTCTTTAATTTCAAAAACTTACCGAAGTTTTAAGTTTTCTATGTTTACTTTTACGATGCCCAAAAGTGAAACGCCGTAAACCAAGGCTTTCCGTGGACATAAAGCTTTCCCGCCTTGCGGGACTAGGCTAATCCTACTATAATTCAGATTATGCAGCTAAAGCGTAGTTATTTTCGCCGTTTAAAAAGTTGAAATTAAGTTTTACGAGTGTTATTTCATAACTCGATATGCTTACAAATTCACTAATCTTGCTGTCAAAACCAGTCGTCCCCAATATGTCTAAAGACATAAAACACAAAAGTATAAAAAAATACTATTGCTTACCTTTATAAAATCTAATATCTTCGGACAAAAATTATACCACTTGTGCTGAACTTTTATGCTAAAAGTGCTTCAGTACTTAAAAAAACTATACATTATGAAGTTTGGCATTATTAAAGAACGTAAAAGCCCACCCGATAGAAGAGTTGTTTTTTCGCCAAAAAAATTACTAGCATTCAAAAAAGAGTTTCCGCAAGCAAATCTAAAAGTTGAAAGTTCAGATATTCGCATTTTTTCTGACGATGAATACACAAATGTTGGATTAGAAATCACAAAAGATATATCTGATTGTGATGTTTTAATAGGTGTCAAAGAAGTGCCTATTGAGGCTTTAATTCCTAATAAAACCTACTTTTTCTTTAGCCATACCATAAAAAAACAACCCTATAACAGAAAATTGCTACAAGCAATTTTACAGAAAAATATTGAACTTATTGATCATGAAACCATTGTTAACAAAAATGAATCTAGATTAATTGGTTTTGGGCGTTATGCTGGTATTGTAGGTTGCTATAATGGGTTTAGAGCATTAGGTTTAAAGCAAGAAACATTTACTTTGCCCAAAGCTGAAACTCTAGAAAACCAACAAAGTTTATTAGATGAATTAAATAAAGTTGAAATTCCTAACCTTAAAATTTTACTAACAGGAAGCGGTAAAGTTGCTTATGGCGCAAAAGAAATGTTAGACGGAATGAATATTAAAGAGGTTCCTGTGGAAGAATATTTGCATACACTTTATAACGAACCCGTATATTGTTTAGCCAATGTGCTAGACTATAACAAACGTACAGATGGACAAACACTAGATAATGTTGATTTTTACAAGCATCCAGAAAAGTATGAATCCAATTTTATGCGTTTTGCAAAAGTAACAGACTATTTTATTGCAGGTCATTTTTATGGAAATGGAGCTCCTTATTTATTTACACGAGAAGATGCAAAATCACCCGATTTTAACATAAAATTAGTCGCAGATATTTCTTGTGATATTAATGGACCTGTAGCTTCTACGTTGCGAGCATCTACCATAGCAGACCCTATTTATGGTTATGACCCACAAACAGAATCTGAAATAGATTACAAAAATAAAAACGCTATTGTGGTAATGGCAGTAGATAATTTACCTTGCGAATTGCCAAAAGATGCTAGTGAAGGTTTTGGTGAATTATTTTTAAAACATGTAGTTCCTGCTTTTTATAATAATGACAAAGATGGAATTTTAGCCAGAGCAAGAGTTACTAAAAATGGAAAACTGACTGAACGTTTTTCTTATTTGCAAGAATATGTAGATGCGAAATAAAAAGTCTAAATACGAATAGTCATATAGAAACTTTCTATCTTTAACGAAAAAAGAATACGACTAATTGAATTTACCACATACTTACCTGCCAGCAAGCAGGGACATACAGAAAACGTAGGGCTATGTGGTAAATAGTTATAAAATACGTGAATGGTAGTTTTGGGAAATGTAAAAAACACACACAACAAAAAACATAGCATCTTAAAAACAGAAAATCTTTCTATTGGTTATCAACAAAAAAAGCAGCAAAAAGTCATTTTTTCTGATATAAATCTATCTATAGAAAAAGGCAAATTTGTTGCTCTTTTAGGAAAAAACGGCGTTGGAAAATCTACTTTATTACGAACTATTTCTAAAGTTCAAAAACCATTAGAAGGAAATATTTTTATCAATGATAAAAACTTACGTGAATATGCCTATCAAGAATTGGCTACGCTATTAAGTTTGGTATTAACAGAGCGTTTGCCTGAAAGTCAATTGACTGTTTTTGAATTGGTTGCTTTAGGAAGACAACCTTATACAAATTGGATTGATACACTAACCAAAAAAGATATAGAAAAAATAGAGCGAGCAATACATTTGACTGAAATCAACCAATTCAAAAACAATCGTTTTTATGAATTGAGTGATGGGCAGTTACAACGTGTTTTAATAGCAAGAGCTTTGGCTCAAGATACAGAAATCATTATTTTAGACGAACCTACTGCACATTTAGATATTCATCATACCATCAAGGTTTTTTCGCTTCTAAAAAAATTAGTGCAAACCACAAAAAAAACCATTATCATTTCTACACACGAAGTCAATTTAGCCATTCAATTAACAGATGAACTTATCCTTTTGTCTGACGATAAAATGTATAGCGGGACTTCCAAAGAGCTGATACATCAAAATGCGTTTTCGACATTATTTCCATCAGAAATAATTAAATTTAACACAACATTAGAACAATTTGTCATCAACAAAAATAATTAATACTATCTTTGAAAAAATGTGTAACATTTTGTGATTTATCAACATTCATTACCAAATAAAATAAAACTTTATAAAATGAAAAAAATACTTTTAGGAGTTAGTTTATTAATTTTAACTTCATGCGGGTCTAGTGAAAGTGCAGCACAAGTAAAAAATGGACGAACCAATGCAGATCAAGTTGTTAAATATGCTGAAACTATTACGGCAAAAGATTTAGGTACGCACTTATTTACCTATGCTTCGGATGAATTTGAAGGTAGAAATACTGGTGAAATAGGACAAAAAAAAGCTGTTGACTATTTAAAAAAATTCTATGTAAATCAAGAAATTTTATCTCCAATAGGAGGTAGTGATTACTTTCAAGAAGTTCCTGCTACTTGGTTAAATAAAAATTCTAGAAGAGGAAAATTAAAAGATTCTGAAAATGTAGTTGCCTTTATCAAAGGAAGTGAAAAACCCAATGAAATTATTGTTATTTCCGCACATTTAGACCACGAGGGTATAAAAAATGGTAAAATATATAATGGTGCAGATGATGACGGTTCTGGAACGGTAGCTATTCTAGAAATTGCACAAGCTTTTCAAATGGCAGCAAAAAACGGAAAAAGACCAAAACGATCTGTCTTATTTTTACATGTTACTGGTGAAGAAA
>JBMYWO010000111.1:0-6255 GCA_049607505.1 Polaribacter sp. | reverse complement strand
TAGAGAAGATATTTTAGAACATTTAGAATCAATAGGATTTAAAATAGATACTATTGTAGATTACACTTCCGCAGAAAAAGAAAATGTGTTTTTAGAAGGAACAGGAAGTTTGTTATTAGACAGAGTGAACAAAAAAGCCTATTGTGCTTTATCGCCTAGAGCAAATGAAGATTTGTGTATAGAGTTTTGTGAAGATTTTGAATATACGCCAGTAATTTTTACCGCCAATCAAACTGTAAATGGCAAACGAAAAGCCATCTATCATACCAATGTAATGATGTGTTTGGCAGAAACATTTGCAGTAATTTGTTTGGACTCTATAGATGACAAAAAAGAGCGAAAAAATGTATTAAAGCACCTGAAAGAAGATGGTAAACAAGTGATTGCTATTAGTGAAGAACAGGTAACTAATTTTGCAGGAAATATGCTACAAGTACGTGGCAAAAATGACGAATTATTTTTGGTGATGAGTCAAGCGGCTTACGATAGTTTAACACCAACACAGGTTCAAAAGATAGAAAGTCATTGTACAATTATTTCAAGTTCTTTAAACACTATTGAAGCTTGTGGTGGTGGAAGTGCGCGCTGTATGATGGCAGAAGTTTTTTTGCCTAAAAATTAAATTGCTACTGCAAAATAAACAATTGATTTTTCTACACCATACTCATTTTTTTCGCTTGTTATACTTCAATTTCAGCAAATACTGGAAAATGGTCTGATGCCTTTTTCAAGGCATTTTTTAGTTCTTTACTTAATTCATCTTTGTACGGGGAAGTGTAAGGATTAAGAACATTGGCTTCCAATAATTTAATATTTCGACTCATCAAAATGTGGTCAATCAAAACGGTAAACCAGTTTTTGGTTATGGTATCTGTAAACGAACTTGAACTTGGCGACCAACCATATCTTCCCAGTTTTGGTTTCTTCAATGCACTTTTGATAATGAGTTCAGGTTCAAAAACATTTCCAAGTAATATTTCTAAAGCACTTTTACCAAATTTACTTTCATAAAAATCGCTCCCTATTCCGTCATTAATATCTCCTGTTACAATTACTTTATCACCTTCCTTTAGCCATTTATCAACCCTTTGTCTTATATGAATACATTCAGCATACAATTTTCTTCTATTTAATTTTGATAAATATTCATACCTAGCATAGTCAACTCTATCAAAAATTCCTTTTGATTTTGCATGCGCAATAATCATTTTAAATAATTTAGCTTGACTAGATTTATCTTTTACAGTCAGTTCTAAAGGAGGTCTCCAATGTTTGTATTGTTCTTTAATATTTTGCTCTAAAGTATCAACTATAAAATCATCGTTGAAACTATTTTTACCCTCTGGGGTATGTTCTAATATCAACTTGTCAGCATCATATATTGCGCATAACTCTTGCTGCCCTTTGGATACAAATCCTTCAACTGCTCTATAATTTCTATTGTTTAGATGAAATGCAGACATCCAATTTTGCAATTGTTTTGTTGATGTTTTAGTACCATTTGCCAAAGTATCAGGGCCTTCAACTACGGCAATAATATCTGCATCTAAATGTTTTAAAACAGCAATCAAAAGCTGACTTTTTACAGTCATTTTTTCTTCTTTATTCCAGTCTTCTTCTGCCTTATTTTCAGGTGGTGGTGTATTGATTGGAATTCCGTTGATGAATAAATTCTTCATCCATTCCATATTGTATTCCGCAATTTTTAGTTTCATAGCAATTATTTTTTATTTTTACAATCTATAAGAAAGACTGATAATTATTTGATTTACTCTAGTATCAAAATTAATATTCGTTGTACCACTTAAAAAGCTAGATTCTATATCTGAAAAAGCTCTTTCCCAACGAACATCTATCCCTAATTTACCTAACTCAACACCTCCACCAAATTGTAAACCCACCGTAAAACCATCGCCTTCTACATCGGGAATATCACTAATGTTAAAATCTGAATCTAAAATATATTGAAAGGAAGGACCAATATATACGTTACCAATTCCAAAAATCTTCTTACCCAACAAAACGGGAATATCTATTTTTTGAAAACTGTACGTTGTTGTTGTAGAGGTTGTAGTATAAAGCACTTCATTTTCTAAATTTGTATATACCAATTCTGGTCTAATATAAAACCCAATTGCTGGTATTTTTGCACGCAACCAAATACCTGCATGATACCCTGCTTTGCTTTTTGCATTGTCAAAAACATCTTCGCTTACATCTTTAATTGAATTGGAATTGTAGTTAATCCCTCCCTTAACACCAAACTGAATTTGAGCATTTGAAATTTGACTTACACCAAATGCGAAACACATACATAAAATTAATTTTTTCATACTTATTGTTTTTAGTTATTAATATACTGAACATTTAGTACACGACAAAAAATAAATGTTATTGATTAAAAACCTTGTAAGTTTTTTATTATCAAGACCTTTCAGGTTTTAAAAACCTGAAAGGTCTCAAAACACTTACATTTAAAGTGTTGATTTTAAATAAACTGTACGTTAATGCTGTTTTTTGTCATGTACTTAACTGAACGTTTAGTTTAAAACGTATTTATTTTCTAGAAATTACTTTTTTAACTGCATCAACAATTGCGCCAGAACTTAATCCGTATTTTTCCATTAATTGTGCAGGAGTTCCAGACTCACCAAATGTATCATTGGTGGCAATAAATTCTTGTGGTGTTGGTTTGTTGAGTGCTAAACATCTTGCAACACTTTCGCCTAAACCTCCATATTTATTATGCTCTTCTGCTGTAACAATACAACCCGTTTTAGCAACAGATTTCAGGATAATTTTTTCATCTAATGGCTTAATTGTATGGATATTAATTACTTCCGAAGAAATACCTTGTTCTTCTAATACTTCTGATGCTTGCAATGCTTCCCATACTAAATGACCTGTGGCAACAATAGTTACGTCTGTTCCTTCCGTTAATTGTATTCCTTTCCCAATTTCAAGTTTTTCTTCTTTATAATCTGGCATAAAAACAGGAACTACTGGACGCCCGAAACGTAAATAAACGGGCCCTTCAAAATCTGCAATTGCTATGGTTGCTGCTTTGGTTTGGTTGTAATCGCAAGTATTAATTACAGTCATTCTAGGCAACATTTTCATCAAACCAATATCTTCTAAAATTTGATGTGTAGCACCGTCTTCACCCAGCGTTAAACCTGCGTGTGAAGCACAAATTTTTACATTTTTTCCTGAATAGGCAATAGATTGACGAATTTGGTCATACACACGACCTGTAGAAAAGTTTGCAAAAGTTCCTGTAAACGGAATTTTACCACCAATGGTTAATCCCGCAGCAATGCCCATCATATTTGCTTCTGCAATTCCTACTTGAAAAAAACGATCTGGATTCTCTTTGATAAACTGGTTCATTTTTAAAGAACCTATTAAATCGGCACAAAGTGCCACTACGTTAGGATTTGTTTTTCCTAATAGTGTTAATCCGTCACCAAAGCCAGAACGTGTGTCTTTTTTTTCTGTGTATGTGTATTTTTTCATTATAAATTGTTGGGTTGTAAAATTTGAGTAAAAGTAACCTTTTATTTCACTTTAGAGAAAAGAAAAGTGATAATAGGAAAAAATTCTATAAATCGAAATGTCATCAATTTAACGTAATTTTTGTTCCCTAGATTCAAATGCTAATGCAAGTTTTTGATAGAATTTCCTAACCGCTTTTTATGTATTTTTGCTTTAGATTAAAACAACCGTTTGAAGAAAAGATATTCTTACTTAATAAAGCCATTACAAATTTTAGTCGATATACTGATTATAAATAGTATTATCTATTATGTGTATGATAAAGAATATCTGAATTTCTATTTCTTAACGTACATTACTATTTTTTGGATTGTATCCAGTTATATATCAGGTTTTTATAAAGTTTTTAGATTTACCAAAGTTTTAAGAATTCTAACGCTGTTGATACGACAATTCTTCATATTTGCTTTAGGATACTTTGCTTATTTTGGTATTTTTAGAGAAGGAGACATCATCAATAATCAATTTCTAATTCTTTTTTCAATACTTATAAGTATCACAGTTTTTAAACTTATTGGATACTTTTTACTAAAAAAATACAGATCACTTGGTAATAATTACAGAACAACAATAGTGTTGGGTTATGATGATTCTTCAAAAAAAGTGATTCAAATTTTTGAAAGTAAAGCCAATTTGGGGTATCAATTTTTAGGTTTTTTTTCGGACAAAGAATATAAAAAACCGCATTACTTGGGTACATTTAAAGACTCATTTACCTATGTTGAAGAAAATACTGTTGATGAAATTTATTGTTCATTATCAAGTCTAACAAACAATCAGATTAACAAGGTCAATAAATTTGCAAATGAAAAAGGAATCAAACTTAAATTGATTCCAAACTCAAACGAATTATATAGTAAAAATCAAAATATAGAATATTATGACGATACTTTGTTGGTTCTAAACGTCAAGAGATTGCCTTTTGAATTTGCAGAAAACTATTATGTAAAAAGGGTTTTTGATGTTTGTTTCTCTCTTTTTATATGTCTTTTTCTTCTTTCTTGGTTGGTTCCTATTTTGTGGTTGGTTGTAAAATTAGAATCTAAAGGCCCTTTAATTTTTAAGCAAAAAAGAGAGGGATTAGACGGAGAAAAATTTGTCTGTTATAAATTCCGATCTATGAGAATTAACAAATATTCAGATGAAGTTCACGCAATCAAGCATGATACTAGAGTAACAAAAATTGGTGCTTTTTTACGAAAAACCAGTATGGATGAATTACCTCAATTCATAAATGTGTTACTAGGCGATATGAGTACTGTTGGGCCAAGACCGCATTTGGAAAGCCTATCTTTAGAATATCAAAAAAATGTAGATGATTATTTAAAAAGGCATATTGTAAAACCAGGCATTACAGGTTTGGCGCAAGTGAGTGGATATAGAGGGGAAATAAAAAAGAAATCGGATATTAAAAATAGGGTGCGTTTAGACATTTTTTATATAGAAAATTGGTCGTTTTTTTTAGATTTAAAAATTATTATTCAAACCGTTTTGAACGTTTTTAAAGGGGAAGAAAAAGCCTATTAAATGAAGCGAGAGTTCAAAATAACGGCTACTATAGTTCTTTATAAAGAAGATATAGAAACACTTACAAAAACAGTAAATTCATTCCTTTTATCACCCCTAAAAAAGAAATTATTTTTAGTTGATAATTCACCAACAAATCTTTTAGAAAAGCATTTTAAGTCATCAGAAATTGTCTATATTTTTGTGGGTAAAAACATCGGTTTTGGTAAAGCACACAACCTAATTATCAACAAAATTAAAAATCTTTCGGAATATCATTTAATTTTAAATCCTGATGTTGAATTTGATAAAAACTCCATTTCTACATTAATATCTAATTTTCAGAATGCTAAAGAAATAGCGATGATTTCACCCAAAGTGGTCTATCCAAATAAAAAGCATCAATATACTTGCCGTAGATATCCAACAATTTTTGATTTAATTAATAGAAGATTGCGCATATTTCCAAAACAAATATTCTACAAAGAATATAGAAATTTAGATTTAACCCAACCTTTTTATCCTGATTTTATTCACGGATGTTTTATGCTTTTTAAAACGCAAGAATTTGTCAAACTAAAAGGCT
This sequence comes from Polaribacter sp., assembly GCA_049607505.1. GTDB lineage: Bacteria > Bacteroidota > Bacteroidia > Flavobacteriales > Flavobacteriaceae > Polaribacter. Next base: position 608 of record JBMYWO010000111.1, on the reverse strand, counting down.
TTGATGAGCGGTATTTTTTATATATGGAAGATGTAGATCTATGTAGAAAAATAGATACAATGGGTAAAAAAAAAATGTATTTCCCAGAAGTAATAATTACGCATCAACATCAGAAAGAATCTTCAAAAAAAATAAGATTGTTGATACATCATATTTCTTCAGCCATACAATATTTTTTAAAATGGGGAACTTAGCAGAGGTAAAAAAGTGTTTTTATGAAGCTGCTTTTAGTTTTTTCAATGTAGTATTTGTCAATTTTGCTTCTGCATATTCTTTGGTTACGTTAAACGCTGTTTCATCTGAACTTGGCAAATCAAACATCGCATCTGTAAAAATAGCTTCGCATAAAGAGCGTAATCCTCTAGCACCTAATTTGTATTCTACTGCTTTTTCAACAATATAACCTAAAGCATCTTCTTCTATACTAAAGTCAATATCATCCATAACAAATAATTTTTTATACTGTTTGATGATAGAATTTTTTGGTTCTGTTAAAATTGATCGCAGTGTTTTTGCATCTAAAGGATTCATAAAACTTAATACAGGCAAACGACCAATAATTTCTGGTATTAACCCAAATTGTTTTAAATCTAAAGGAATAATGTATT
>JBMYWO010000110.1:0-6292 GCA_049607505.1 Polaribacter sp. | reverse complement strand
TTTACCAATTCATTTGATACAGGATTTCTTCAAAAATTAGGAAAATTGACCTTCAATTCTTCTATCTATTATCAGCATTCCACCAATACTATATCTCGTGTTTCTAGAGATGAAATAAGACCTATTGGCCCCAATGGAGAAAATGAAATTGTAACGATTAGAGAACCCATTAATTTGGCTTCGGAAGATAGGGTTGGTTTTGAATTGACAACAAACTACAATCCGTCTAGAAAAGTAAGACTTTCTGGAAGTTTTAATGTTTTTCAATCTAAAACCAAAGGAAGGTATACATACAATCAATTTAGTGAAGATTCTTCAGGAAATATTATATCTACTCCTGTAGAACAAGATTTAGGGAACACTAATAGTAGTTGGTTTACACGATTTAATGCTAGGGTAACGTTACCTGCAAAAATACAATGGCAAACAAGATTGTTTTATAGAGGTCCTAGAGAATCTGCACAAAGCAAAACAAAAGGAATTTTCTCTGCCAATTTGGCTTTTAGCAAAGATGTTTTAAAAGAAAAAGGAACGCTAGTTTTAAATGTGAGTGATGTTTTTAATTCTAGAAAAAGGCAATCTATTACCTCAAATCCAAGTACAGAAAACCCAACAAGTATTAGCGACCAAACCTTTCAATGGAGAGTTCGTCAAATTTCATTAAACTTTACCTATAGATTTAATCAAAAGAAAAATCAACGACAGCGTGGAAGAAGAGGTGGACAAGATTTTGAAGGTGGTGGTGAAGAATTTGGGGGATAATCATTTTGTGAGATCTTTTAGATTTTGAAAACCTAGAAGATATTGATAACGAAAAACTTACAAAGTTTTCAATCAATAGTACTTATTTTTTGTCAATGTATTTAGCTATTTTTTACTAAAAATGTAATTGTATCCAAGGCTAACAACAATTGCTCCAACCCTATTTTGTCCAAACGTTTTATCTTTTTGAAGTGGTCTAAATCCATAAGATGCACGTAGTCCTAAAAATAGTTCATTATTAGCATTGTATTGATTGACATAACCAAAACCAGCATGAATTCCATAATTAAAACTCTCTAAATTATCACTTACGTCGGTAGTTGCGTCCAAAGATTGTTCAGGCAAATTTATAAAAGGAGGATTGCCTCCTAAAGGATTTGGAATTTTTAGAGGAAGTGTACCTAAACTGTCAGCATAAAAAAGACTTGTACCCTCTGTTACTTGTTCAGCTTTTGTTAAAAAACCAATATAAGGACCCGCCTCTAAATAAAACTGTTGTTGTGTTCCAAAATTGTATTTTCCTAAAACAGGGATTTCAATATAACTTAATTGAGATTTGCTGTTATAGTCTGCATATAAAGGGTTTTCATCTGATATTGTTGTGCCTCCAGAGTTAATCACAATTTGATTTAATGTGTTAAGATCAAGTCCACTATTTTGTATAAAAGGAAGTAAAGCATCCGTCTTTACAGCCTGCAAACCATTTCTTTTACCACCTCTTCTGGTGGCTAAAATTTCTGCTCTTATCGCAAAAGAATTTGATACTAAAAATTCAGAAGTTATTCCAAAATCATACCCAGGAATAGTTTTAAAATTACTACTGTAAATATTTTCACTATTATCTGTTAGATTACCTATACCTATACCCAATTTTCCCCCAAGTTTTATTTGAGAATAGCTAGTATGAATGATAAATACTAAAGAAATCAAAAGTAAAATTTTTGCTTTTTTCATTTTAATAAATTTTTATGTTGCAAGATACTGAAAATTATTACAGTTATCGTAGTGTCTTAAAGACAAAGAATTTTAGTGGTGTGGTTTCTTAAAAGATTAAGATACAATGACATAAAGAATTAGAAGATAGTTGTGTCATAATGATAAACAATTGAGCTAAACATTGTTGTTTTGAGCTTTGAGAAAAAATTACAAACAATTATGGTAACGAATATTAGAGTGTTTAAGTTTACCACATAGGAGTTCACATAAGGCTATGTTCTATGTGGTAAATGATTTTAGATAACTATTAAAATATTGAAAAACAATTAGTTAAACAAGACATCAATGGTAGTTTATACTTGTATAACGGTTTGTGCATTTTCCCAATGCTGTGCTTGTTCTACAAATGTTAAGTCTGATACCCTGACAGTTCTTTTTTCGATGCGTCCATGGTCTTTATTATAACAAGTATGTAAATCATCATTAAGTAAACTTAATTGGAACTTTTGTTTGATTTGATTGCAAAGAATTTAAATCAATTATGAATACTAGAAAATTTATCAAAATTAGACCCGATTGCCCTGAATGTTTTATAGTAAGAATTGTATACTTTTTGTAGTGAAAAAAAGTGTCTTTTTTAATGATTAGTTACTTAATTTTTAACAAATTAAAAGCTAATAAGATGGGTTTATTAATCCCATAAAGTTCTTCTTCCTGAATTTAAATTAAACACTAGACCTCCAGTATACTGAAAATGAGAAATCTTTCTTTCGGAAAGTTTATACATAGCTTGGGCATTTATTCCAACATTTCCTAAAACCCATAAGGTACCACCAACACCAAAATTTACTGCTGGAGTAAATTTTATATCAATACTCACTAAACTTGCTCCAACAAAAACATAAGGATCAATAAAATTCATATTTCTCATTACAGAATATCGTAGAAAACTATCTATAGAAAAATAATTCACTTTATTTTTAGTAATTTCGGTAATTTCAATTGAATTAAAAGAAATTGCGCCATTAATAGAGAATTTTTCATTTATCTTTTTTGTTACATTCAATCTCGGAATTTGAAGAAGAGATTTTTCATTTAGAGTCTTAATATATAATGAATCTGTAAGTCTAACAATAGCTGCGCCTATGCCAATTTGCCAATCGTCTTGTGCTTGGGTTTTTTCGGGTGTACAAAAAACTAAAAGACAAAAAATAAGTAAAATAAAACTCTTCATAGATTATAAATATTTAGGGAGTGCAAATATACCTAATTCTTAAGGATGGTATCCTTATAAAAATTTAATATTTTTGCAACAAATTTTTGTATCGTTGAGTATCCAGAACATTGTACATCAATATCAAAATTCTGCAAAAATATTGCGGATAATTAAACAACTTCAACAAGAAAAAAACCATTTTCAAATTTCGAATTTGGTAGGATCTTCATTATCTCTTGTGATTTCAGAAACTTTTAAAAAAGTAAACAAACCCTATCTTTTTATCTTTACTGATAAAGAAGAAGCTGCATACTATCTAAATGATCTAGAACAACTTTTAGGGGATAGAAATGTACTTTTTTACCCAAGTTCTTATAGAAGACCCTATCAGATAGAGCAAACGGATAATGCGAATGTTTTATTGCGTTCGGAAGTTTTAAATCAAATTAATTCTCAAAAAAAACCAGTAATTATTACTTATCCAACAGCACTTTTTGAAAAAGTAGTAACTAAAAAAGAACTGGAAAAGAACACCTTAAAAATAGCAGTTGGCGAACAGCTATCACTCGATTTTGTCAATGAAGTTTTGTTTGAATATTACTTTAATAGAGTAGATTTTGTTACTGAACCTGGCGAATTTTCCGTTAGAGGAGGTATTATAGATGTATTTTCTTTTTCAAACGATGAACCTTACCGAATAGAGTTTTTTGGTAATGAAATTGACAGCATTCGAACCTTTGATATAGAAACACAACTTTCTAAAGAAAAACGGAAGAAGGCAAACATAATGCCTAATGTTGAGAGTAAAACAGTTCAGGAAAATAGGGAAAGTTTCCTAAAATATATTTCTTCAAATACAATTGTTTTTATAAAAAATACAGATTTATTGGTAGAGAGTTTAGATAAATTCTTTAAAAAAGCAGTCAGTACTTTTGAAGATTTATCCAAAGAAATAAAACACGCAAAACCAAAGGAATTATTTTGTGATGGTACTTTTATAAAAAACGAATTGCAAAATTTTACTTTGGTAGATTGCGGAACGGAGAATAGACCTTTCAGGTTTTCAAAACCTGAAAGGTCTGTGAGTTCAGAAATTACTTTCAATACGAAACCTCAACCATCATTTAATAAGCAATTTAACTTATTAATTGAAGATTTAAACAACCACCATAAAGAAGGTTTTACCAACTATATTTTTTGTTCTAATGATAAACAAGCACAACGTTTTCATGATATTTTTGATGATAACGAAGAAGAAGTTCATTATAAAACTATTGTATTTCCTTTATATCAAGGGTTTATAGACATAGATCAAAAATTGGTTTGTTATACAGATCATCAAATATTTGAACGCTATCATAAATTCCGATTAAAAAATGGCTATGCAAAAAAGCAATCTATCACCTTAAATGAATTGAATCGTTTAGAAATTGGCGATTATGTAACGCATATAGATCATGGAATTGGAAAATTTGGTGGTTTGCAAAAGATTGATGTTGAAGGAAATAAACAAGAAGCCATCAAACTTTTTTATGGTGATAGGGATATTTTATACGTAAGCATTCATTCGCTTCATAAGATTTCAAAATTTAATGGAAAAGACGGAAAAGCTCCAAAAATTTACAAATTAGGTTCTGGTGCTTGGAAAAAAATAAAGCAAAAAGCCAAAGCCAGAGTTAAACATATTGCGTTCAATCTCATCCAATTATATGCAAAAAGAAAATTGCAAAAAGGCGTTGCTTTTGGTCCAGATACACATATACAACACGAGTTAGAAGCAAGTTTTATGTATGAGGACACTCCCGATCAATTTACAGCCACACAAGATGTAAAAAAAGATATGGAAAAAGCGCAACCTATGGACAGATTGGTCTGTGGTGATGTAGGTTTTGGCAAAACAGAAGTGGCCATTAGAGCCGCTTTTAAAGCCGTTGACAATGGCAAGCAAGTGGCTATTTTAGTACCCACAACCATTTTGGCATTTCAACATTTTAAAACTTTTTCTGAACGTTTAGAAGAGTTTCCCATTAAGGTGGATTATCTAAATAGATTTCGAACAGCAAAACAAAAAACAGCGGTCATTGAGGGTGTAAATGATGGAAGTATAGACATTATTATAGGAACCCATCAACTCACAAATAAGCGAATACAATTTAAAGATTTGGGCTTGTTAATTATTGACGAAGAACAGAAATTTGGTGTGGCTGTAAAAGACAAATTAAAAACCATCAAAGAAAATGTAGATACGCTTACGTTAACGGCAACTCCCATACCAAGAACCTTGCAATTTAGCTTAATGGCGGCAAGAGATTTATCGGTTATCAAAACACCTCCACCTAATAGACATCCTATAGAAAGTAATGTCATCCGTTTTTCTGAAGAAATTATTAGAGATGCCATTTCTTATGAAATTTCACGTGGCGGGCAAATCTTTTTTATTCATAATAGAATTGAAAATAGCAAAGAAGTTGCTGGCTTATTGCAGCGTTTAGTTCCTTCAGCAAAAATAAGGGTCGGTCACGGACAAATGGAAGGGAAAAAATTAGAAGAATTAATGTTGGCTTTTATGAATAATGAATTTGATGTTTTGGTTTCTACCACCATTGTAGAAAATGGTTTAGATGTATCCAATGCCAACACTATTTTTATCAATAATGCCCATCATTTTGGGTTGTCAGACTTACATCAAATGCGTGGTAGAGTTGGACGTTCTAACAAAAAAGCATTCTGTTATTTTATTACACCTCCACATCATAAAATGACGGAGGATGCTAGAAAACGAATTCAAGCGGTAGAATTATTTTCTGATTTAGGAAGCGGTATTAATATTGCCATGAAAGATTTAGAAATTCGTGGTGCAGGTGATTTGTTGGGTGGCGAGCAAAGTGGTTTTATCAATGATATTGGGTTTGATACGTATCAAAAAATTCTGCAAGAAGCCATTGAAGAATTGAAAGAAAATGAGTTTAAGGAATTGTATGCTTCAGAAACAAAAAAGCCGAAAGAGTTTGTAAAAGAAGTGAGTATAGATACTGATTTCGAAATTCTTTTTCCAGATGATTATGTAAATTCTGTAACAGAAAGATTAAATTTATACAACAAATTATCAACCTTAAAAACCGAAGATGAGTTCGTTGTTTTTGAGAATGAGATTATTGACAGATTTGGTGAAATTCCAACACAAGTTGAAGATTTATTAGACAGTGTTCGTATAAAATGGCTAGCAAAAAAGTTAGGGGTAGAAAAAATTATTTTAAAACAAAAAAGGATGATTGGCTATTTTGTGGCAGACCAACAAAGTGATTTTTATAAAACAGACAGTTTTTCTAAAATAGTACAATACGTACAACAAAACCCTAAAAGTTGTGTGATGAAAGA
>JBMYWO010000109.1:0-6444 GCA_049607505.1 Polaribacter sp. | reverse complement strand
TCACAGTTAGGGCATTGAGGTGAAACGCCACACGTTTTACAGGTAATCACTGGCGAAAATCCACGCCTGTTTTGAAACAAAATAATTTGTTCTTTTTCGTTTAAAGCTTCTTGAATTAATTGGAGTATTCTATCAGAAAAATGACCGTTCATTTCCTTTTTTCGGTGTTTTTCTCTTACATCAATCAATTCAATTTTTGGCAATTGAATATTTCCAAAACGTCTGTTTAATTCAACAAAACCATATTTTTTTTGTTGCGCATTAAAATAACTTTCTAAAGAGGGAGTAGCAGAACCCAATAAAATTTTTGCTTTGTGTAATTTTGTCAAAACAATGGCAGCATCACGAGCGTTGTATCTTGGCGATGGCTCAAATTGTTTGTATGAAGTTTCGTGTTCCTCATCTACCACAATCAATCCTAGATTAGAAAAAGGTAAAAATATAGAAGAACGCGCGCCTAAAATTATTTGCGCTTTTGGTTTGTTTTCTAACACATTATTCCACACTTCAATACGTTCATTCATAGAATACCTTGAATGAAAAACCGAAATTTGATCCCCAAAATAGACCTGCAAACGACTAATAATTTGTGTTGTCAATGCAATTTCTGGTACTAAAAATAAGACTTGCTTACTTTCATCTAAAACATCTTGAATCAATTTTGTATAGACTTCTGTTTTTCCAGAACTTGTAATTCCGTGCAAAAGCGTAACGTCTTTTTCTTTGAAAGATGTTCTAATTTCTTTTAATGCAACTTCTTGAAATTCATTGAGTTGTTTTAAATTATTGGTATCGCCTTTAAAATTGATTCTATCGGTTTGAATATGATAAAACTCAAAGATATTTTTATCAACTAAAGATTTTAAGATTGATGAAGAAACACTGGCTTTTTTCTCTAAATCTTTAGCTTTTATCGGTTTTTTTGTAGTTAATAATTGAAAAAAACCTAAAATTGCTTCTCGTTGTTTTTTTGCTCTAGATAGTTTTTGTAAAAGACTTTCTAAAGAATTGTCGTTTGAATAATCAGCATGTAAACGAACATATTTTACCAATTTTGGTTTGTATTGTTCGTAAATTTCTTCTTTAACAGTAACCACCGATTTTTTAATCAATTCATTGATGGTTGGTAATACTTTTTTCTTCCCTAAAATAGCTACCACTTGATGTATGGTTAATTGCGATTGATGTTGCAAGGCTTCATAAATCAAAAATTCATCATCCAATAAAATAGATTCATCAGAAAAAGTTACATTTTTATAGACAATAGTTTCACTTTCTAATAAAAAAGCTGACGGCAGAGAAGCTCTATATACATCACCCAAAGCACACATATAATAGCTAGCAATCCATTGCCAATGCTGGAGCTGCAATTCATTTACCAAAGGTTGTTCATCTAATATTTGATGAATTTCTTTTGCTTCATACAGGGTGGGTGCATTTTGGTGAATAGTAAAAACCAACCCTGTATATATTTTCGTTTTTCCAAAAGAAACGGCAACACGCATTCCTTTTTGAAGGAAATTAGCTTCCTCTTCATTTACAGAATAGGTAAATGTTTTTTTGATTGGAATGGGAAGAATTACGTCTATAAAATGCACTGTTGTTTTGTGTGAATGGAATGAGTTATGTACAAAATTACTACTATTAATTTAAATGGGAGTTGGGAAGTTGGAGCCTAGAATTTAGAGTCTAGATTTTAGAATCCAGAAGTTTCAAGATTGTCAATTTATTCATTTGCAAGGAACTGATTGATATGTATATGTTTAATCCCTTTATAATTTTCTGCAAATTCATCTGCTGAAACCACTATTTTCTCATAATTGTCTTCAATTTTTAGTAGGTTTCCAAATTCTCTTTCTCGTACTTTTTCGTTGGGTAGCTGATAGGCAACTTGTATATATTTTGTTTCATTTCCTTTTTGAGCTACAAAATCAATTTCTCTGTCTTGATGTTTTCCAATATAAACCTTATAATTTTCTACAATTAATTGATTATAAACTAGATTTTCGAATACATTTCCTATATGGCTTCCTGTAAATGGAATAATGGAATGTTTTAACCCCAAATCCGAAAAAAAGTATTTATCATTTATCTCAAATCTTTTTTTGCCAATTATATCTAGGCGTTGTACTTTGTTAATAAAAAATGAGTTTGTAAGATATTGTAGGTAGTTCAATACCGTGTTTACGGATAAACGAACTCTTTGTGCTTTTAGAAAATCACTGATTTTTTTTGATGATACATAACTACCAAGATTATCAGACAAATATTCTACCAAGCGTTCTAAGAAATCAATATCTCTAATATTGTATCTCGCCACAATATCCTTTAGTATAATAGTATTATAAATGCTTCTCAAATAGCCATAAACAATTTCGTCATCAAAAGGCAAATGAATTAGATAGGGCATTCCTCCATATCGAATGTATTTATTTAACGTATCTGTATTGTTTTGTAGTTTATGAAATTGTAAAAATTCATTGTATGAGAGGCTACTTATATGAAATTCAATATATCGACCAGAAAGATGTGTTGCCAAATCACTGGATAACATTTTCGCATTGCTTCCCGTACAATACAAATCAATCCCTTCAACAAGCAGTTGTCTTAATGCAATCTCAAATTCTTCAATTTCTTGTATTTCATCAATAAAAACATAGTTTGCCTTGTTTTTAGAGAGTTGTAATTGTATGTATTGGAATAAATCTTCGGCAGTTTTTAGATGCTTAAACTCGTTTTGTTCTTTAGTAATGTATATAGTATTCGCATCTGTATCTTCTTGTTTAACGAAGTTCATAATTTGTTTTAGGAGGGTAGTTTTGCCTACTCGCCTTTGTCCTGTAAGTACTTTAATGATGTCTTTATCAATGTAGGGTCTTACTTTTTTCAAGTATTTTTCTCTTGTTAAAATAGAATCCATAGTGAAATGTTTTTACAAAAATATGAATTATTTTCAGTATAATGAAATTATTTTAAAATATAAATTTATATTTTCAGTATGATGAAAATAAAATTGATGCTAATAATTGGGAAAAATGAATACATAAAATTTTATGTATTTTTGTGTTTATAGAAGTAGGTTATAATTTATGATTGCGAAACAAATATATACGATAGGTCATTCTAATCATCAAATTGATTATTTTCTTGAGTTGCTACAGTTTAAAGAAATTAATTGTTTAATCGATGTTAGAAGCGCACCATCAAGTAGTTATAGCCCACAATTTAATAAATTGCCATTAAAGAATTATTTATCAGATCATCATATTATTTATATGCATTTTAAAGATGAATTTGGTGCTAGGCAAGAGCAAGAAAATGTTTTGGATGAAAACGGGCAAGTCAATTTTGAACTTTTTAGAAAGACTTATGAATTTCAAAAAGGTGTTGAAAGAGTAAATAAAGGTTTTCAGAAAGGCTATAACATAGCTTTAATGTGTTCAGAAGGGAATCCTTTAGAATGTCATAGGTTTTCAATGATATCTGTTCACTTAAATAAAATAGGATATAATGTCTGTCATATTTTAAAAGATAAAACTATCAAAACTCAAATAGAATTAGAAGAAGCACTTTTAAAAAAATATAGAAAAAAATTACCTGTACTTTCTCTATTTGAAACAAATATTGATGATAATTATATTACTAAAAAGGCTTATAAACTGCACAACAAAGAAATTGGTTGGATAACAAGTAAATATAAAGAATTGAACAAAGTATGATTAAACTTTACACAATTGGTTTTACAAAAAAGAATGCCGAAACATTTTTTGGACTTATAAAATCAAATCAAATACATAAGATAGTAGATACAAGAATAAATAATACATCTCAATTATCAGGTTTTGCAAAAGGGAATGATCTAAAGTTTTTTGCAAACGAACTTAATGGTACAGATTATGATCACAATCTTAATTTTGCACCTACAAAAGAATTACTTTCAAAATATAGAAAAGGAGACATTACTTGGGAAAAATATGAACAGGAATACCTAGATTTATTAGATGTTCGAAAAATATCAAAGAAGACAGACATAAAGAAACTTCATAAAAATTGTTTATTGTGCAGTGAGCATACTGCTGAAAAATGCCACAGAAGATTACTAGCAGAGTATTTTAAAGAAGTTAATAATGATGTTGAAATTATTCATTTGACCTAAAATAGTTGCTATGAAACTATTATGCTTGGCTAATTCATATAAAAAAGGAGGGAGGTGTATTGCCGGAATATTATTAGACGATAACAATATTCCTATTTTAAAAAATAATAAACCTAGATGGATTAGACCTATATGTAAAACAAATTATGGGCAAGTACCTAATTATTTATGTGATAAGATACTGCCATTAGATATTATCCAAATTAATGATACTAATCATGTGGGAATTGGGTATCAATCAGAGAATACAACTTTTGATGAAAGTCAAATATTAATTATTGATAAAGCAAATAAAAATATTCTTGATGATTTATATGCTGAAACACATTTAATTTTTGGCAATCGAGGAAAGGCTCTTCCTGAAGATACAATTAAAAAAATTGACCATTCTTTGATATTAGTAAATTCATCGGATTTTAAAATAGTTGAAAAAGAATACGAGGAAAAAGAATACCCTCAAATTAGATTGAACTTTACTTACAATAATAATTTTTATGATTTTCCCATAACTGACCCAATATTTCTAAAAAAGTACGACAAAGACAAAAGTGTTCTTGATAAAATTGAAAATATAGATATTGTTGTATCATTAAGTGTACCTTTTAAAAATTGGTATTATAAATTGGTAGCCACAATTCTATATTAAAAGTATATCTTTCTCACAAATAACAAAACTTGCAAACCACAACTATTTTATACATAATTTCCGCTTTATTAGGTAGCCTTTCTATTGCTTTTTTTCAATATTTTTTTAAGAGAAAACAAAAGCATACAATAGATATTTTGTTGTTTGTTTTAAGAACTTTTAGTCTGTTTTTATTAGGATTGCTATTGATAAACCCCACTATCAAAAAACAAGAAATAGAGAATATAAAACCTATTTTGTCTGTTTTGATAGATAATTCGCAATCAACAAAATACTTTAAAGAAGAACATACCGTAGGTAAAATAATAGAAAAAGTTAAGAAGAATAAACAACTCAATAAAAAATTTGAAATCAATTTCTTTTCCTTTGGTGAAACTACAAACGTTCTAGATAGTTTGTCTTTTGATGAAAATAAAACCAATATTTTTGATGGAATTAATGCCATTAACAATTTATATAAAGACCATTTAGGTGTTACTTTATTAATTAGCGATGGCAATCAAACCATAGGAAATGATTACGAATTTATCAACTCCAAACAAGCTATTTTTCCTTTAGTTATTGGTGATACTACACAGTTTAAAGATGTGCGTATTTCACAATTAAATGTAAATAAATACAGCTATATCAAAAATAAATTTCCTGTAGAAACATTGTTGTTTTATGAAGGAAAAGAGAACGTTAGAACACGATTTTCAATTTATCATAAAGGAAAAACGGTTTTTACACAACGAGTTACTTTTTCGCCAACAGAAAAAAGTAAAACTATTTTGGCAAATTTGCAAGCCAATAAAGAAGGTCAGAATTACTTTACAGCTTCCGTTAGTAAATTAGCAAATGAAAAAAATATAAAAAATAATATCAAAAATTTTTCTGTAGAAGTCATCAATGAACAAACTAAAGTATTGCTACTTGCATCCACTTTGCATCCAGATTTAGGGGCTTTAAAAAAAGCAATTGAAAGTAACAAACAACGTTCTGTTGATATTCAATTAATTCAAAAATCTAAAAATCAAATTAATGATTATCAATTAATTATATTGTATCAACCGACTAATAAATTTGACACAATCATTACTGAATTACAAAAACAAAATTCAAATTTTCTACTAATTTCTGGAGCAAATACAGATTGGTCTTTTATAAATACAAAACAATTAGGTTTTACTAAAAAAGCCATCAATCAAACAGAAAATTATGGTGCAGATTTTAATGACCGGTTTCTCACTTTTTTACAAAAAGATATTGGTTTTAATCAATTTCCGCCTTTAAAAGATAAATTCGGAGAAGTCATTATTACAAAATCATATCAAGCAATTTTAAATCAAAATATTAATGGAATTGCTTCTAAACAACCATTATTGGCAACTTTTGAAGAGAACAATCAAAAATCTGCAGTTTTGTTTGGCGAAGGAATCTGGAAATGGCGGGCTGCAAGTTTTCTTCAAAATAATTCTTTTCAAGATTTTGATGATTTTATTGGAAATCTTGTACAGTATTTGGCTTCCAATAAAAAACGAAACAGATTAGATATAAAGTCAGAAAGTTTGTATGCAGCAAATGAAACCATCAATATAGCAGCATTTTATACGGACAAAAATTATACTTTTGACAATAGAGCGTCATTAAAAATTGCAATTAC
>JBMYWO010000108.1:0-6527 GCA_049607505.1 Polaribacter sp. | reverse complement strand
ACTAGCACGGTAATAAATCCCCAAAGGAAAAACAAGGTTGTTAAAAACATAAAGGCACTTTTGTACGATTTGTTTGTGGATGTTGTGGTCATAATTATGCTTTATTAAAATAATCTGATTGTATATTTTTATTTTCCTCTTCCTTAAATAGGTTATAACTAAACCCTTCGTGAATGGAATATGCACCCGTTTCACCTTGTTTATTTACGGCAATATACCCCACTTGAAAGTTTTTAAAATCGCTATTGGGTTTGTTTACAATTCTGCCAATGGCTTCTTCGCAGGCTTCTTGCGGGCTTTTTCCTTGTCGCATTAACTCCACAATTAAAAAACTTCCCACCGTTTTTAACACTTCTTCTCCTAAACCTGTTGCAGATGCACCTCCAATTTCATTGTCTATAAATAAACCTCCGCCAATAATTGGCGAATCTCCTACTCTACCCGCCATTTTATATGCCAATCCACTTGTGGTACACGCACCAGAAATGTTTCCTTTTTTATCAATGGCTAACATGCCAATGGTATCGTGATTTTCTATGTTGATAATGGGTTTGTATTCCGATTTTATTTTCCATGCTTCCCATGCTTTTTTAGAAGCTTCTGTCAATAGATTTTCTCTCTCAAAGCCTTTTGAAACCGCAAATTGTTCTGCACCTTCTGCCACTAACATTACGTGTGGTGTATCTTCCATTACTTTTCTAGCCACAGAAATTACGTGTTTAATGTTTTTAACGCCCAAAACTGCACCATAATCGCCTTTTTCATCCATAATGCAAGCGTCTAAAGTAACATTTCCGTCTCTATCTGGCAGACCGCCTTTCCCTACAGATTGCCCTTTTTCATTGGCTTCTTCAATTCTACAACCTTGTTCTACTGCCTCTAGAGCGGTGCCTCCTTTTTGCAAAACTTTTGCAGCTGTTTCTACTGCTAAAGGCGTATTCCAAGTTGCAATAACCAAAGGTTTTATGGGTTTTGAAGTTGGAGCAATTACCTTTTTTTCTTTTGAATCTGAATCACAACTTATGATCGTTGATGATACTGCCACCAAACCTAAACCCGTTGCTGATGCTTTTTTTATAAAATTTCTACGTTTCATTTTTTACTATTTTTTAGGCTGATTAGACATTGTAAACACAAATTTTCCTCCATTCATAATTTCATGGTGCAAAATAAAATTCCTATTGATTTCTTTTCCATTGATAGTTAATTTATTTACATACACATTTTCTTTAGATTGATTTTCTGTTGCTATTACCAACGTTTTTCCATTTTCTAGATGTAATATAGCATTCTTAACTAAAGGACTTCCTAAAGCATATTCATTAGAACCTGGCAACACAGGATAAAACCCCAAGCTACTAAAAATATACCAAGCACTCATTTGGCCAGCATCATCATTTCCACACAAACCATCTACTCCTAGTCCATACATAGTGTCCATAATCATTCTAACTCTTGCTTGCGTTTTATACTCTTTTCCTGTCCAATTATATAAATAGGGAATGTGATGTCCTGGTTCGTTTCCATGAACATAGTTTCCTATAATTCCGTCTCTAGTAATGTCTTCGTGTTTTGCAATGTACTTATCGTCTAATTGCATCGTAAATAAGGAGTCCAAATGTTGAGAAAAACGTTCTTTTCCGCCCATCATTGTTACCATTTTATCTAATTGATGTGGAACATATAGACCATAATTCCAAGCATTTCCTTCAATAAAACCTTGACCATACGTATCTAAAGGATCAAAGTTTTTTCGGAAACTTCCATTCGATAACCTTGGACTCATATACCCATTTTTAGGGTTGAATACATTGTTGTAATATGCTGACCTTTCTAAAAATTCTTTTTCTGTTTTTGTATCTCCTGCTTTTTTTGCAATCTGAGCAATGGTCCAATCGTCATAAGCTAATTCTAAGGTTTTAGAAACGGATGAATGACTTTTATCATCGGGTACATATTTGTATTGTAGGTAATCTCCCAAGCCGTCAAAGTAAGAAACATTTGCCGTTTCTACGGATGCTTTTAAGGCTCTTTGCAAGTCAAAATCTCCAATATTTTTAACAGTTGCATCAGCAATTACAGAAGTAGCATGATAGCCAATCATACACCAATTCTCATTGGCATAATGACTCCAAATTGGCAACATATTATGTACACTTTCTTCTTGATGTGCCAACATCGATTTTATCATATCATTATTTCGTTCTTGTTGAATTACATTAAACAAGGGATGCAAAGCTCTATAGGTATCCCATAATGAAAAAATAGTGTAATTGGTGAATCCATTAGATTGATGAATATTTTGATCTAAGCCTCTGTATTGTCCATCTACATCTTCGTATAAAATTGGACTTAACATGGTATGATATAAAGCTGTATAAAAGGTTTCTTTTTGAGATTCTTCTATGGTTTTAATGTCAATTTTAGAGAGTTCTTTATTCCATTTTTGTTGGGTTTCAACCTTTGTTTTCTCAAAATTCCAATGTGGAATTTCAGCTTCCAAATTTTTTAAAGCTCCTGCTGAACTTACCGACGATAAGGCAAATTTCATCTTAATTTTTTCATCTTCTTTGGTATCAAAATTGAAATAAGCTCTAATATCTTTTCCTGCCATTTCAGGAAAGTTTTCTTCTTGATGAAAACGTCTGTAAAAACCATCATAGGTCAATGTATCATATTTTTTATGACCGTAACTTTTAAAGGGTTTTGAGAATTTGATAGCAAAAAATACTTTCTTGGTTCTTGCCCAACCCTTGGTTTGTCTATAGCCTGTAACTGTTGAATCGTTTTCTACTCTTAAAAATGTCCATACATTTTTATTATCATGATGATACACATTATAGACCAAGTCTAACAAAATATGAGATTCGGACGATTTTGGAAATGTATATTGATGAAAACCAACACGTTCTGTTGCTGTTAATTCTGCTTTGATTTTATAATCTTCTAAATCAACTTTATAATAGCCCGCTTTTGCAGTTTCATTTTTATGTGAGAATGTTGAGTAAAATCCTTTTTTTCCTTCTTTAGTTTTTATAGGGTCTAACACTAACTTTCCAACCGTTGGCATCACCAATAAATCACCTAAATCTGAATGTCCAGTTCCACTAAAATTGGTATGTGCAAAACCAATAATTGTAGAATCTCTGTATTGATAACCCGCACAATATTCGTAGGTTTTTGTATTGTACTTATTTTCTTTAAACATCACCTCAAAATTGGTTTGCGGACTTAATTGCACCATGCCAAAAGGTGCTGTTGCTCCTGGATATACGTGTCCCATTTTGCTAGTACCAATCATTGGGTTTACATAGCGTACAAAGTCCTTTGAAAGTTTTATTGTTTTTTGAGAAAATTCTTTTTTACAAGAAGAAAAAATGAAAATGGCTAGAAAAAAAAATGTAATTTTTATTCTCATTAAAAATAGTTGCTTAAATTTACGCATCTAATATACTAAAAAATGAAAGTTCACAATTATTTAAAATTATTATTTGCACTGTTTTTAATAGGATGTTCTACTGAAACACCAAAAGCTATCCAACCAAATATTATCCCAAAACCGCTTTCACAAGAAATTAATGAAGGTGTTTTTGTTCTTGATAAAAATGTAAATTTAGTTTCAGAAGATACATTAAGTCAGGTTTCCAATTATTTTGAGTCTTATATAAATGAAACCTATCAAATTAATTTCTCTACGAGTGAAAACGCTAAAAAAATTATTTTTGAAGTTGATGAAACTATCCAAAATGAGGAAGGTTATCAACTAAAAATTGATGATACTAAAATTTCAATTTCATCAAAAAACACAAAAGGAGCGTTTTATGCCGTTCAAAGTTTGTTGCAATTATTACCCATAAAAACGGATGCAAAAACAATTGCAATTCAATCTTTAGAAATTAAGGATGAGCCTCAATTTATATATCGTGGAATGCACTTAGATGTTGCCCGTCATTTCTTTTCTGTTGATTTTGTCAAAAAATATATCGACTTAATTTCTATGCTAAAAATGAATACATTTCATTGGCATTTAACGGAAGATCAAGGTTGGCGAATTGAGATTAAAAAATATCCAAAGCTACAAGAGATTGCTGCTTATAGAAATGAAACTTTGATTGGTCATTATTCTGATATGCCTCATAAATTTGATGGTAAAAAATATGGTGGATTTTATACACAAGAAGAAATCAAAGAGGTTGTAAAATACGCATCTGAAAGGCAAGTAACTATTATTCCAGAAATAGAAATGCCAGGGCATTCGCAAGCTGCTATTGCTGCATATCCAGCATTAGGTTGTACAGGAAAACAAGTAGATGTTGTAACAAAATGGGGCGTTTTTGAAGATATTTATTGCCCGAAAGAATCTACTTTTACATTTTTAGAAGATGTTATTGATGAAGTTGTTGCCTTATTTCCTGGAAAATATATTCATATTGGTGGTGATGAAGCACCAAAAACTAGATGGAAAAAATGTAATCATTGTCAGAAACTCATCAAAAAAGAAGGTTTAAAAGATGAACATGAATTGCAGAGTTATTTTATCACTAGAATGGAAAAATATATCAATTCTAAAGGAAAACAAATTATTGGTTGGGACGAGATTTTAGAAGGCGGTTTAGCACCCAATGCTACGGTGATGTCTTGGCGAGGAATAACTGGTGCTATTGAAGCTGCCAAACAACATCATACTGTTATTTTAACACCAACTTCTCATTGTTATTTTGATTATTATCAGTCTGATAATGGCAATGAACCTTTGGCAATTGGCGGCCTTTTACCTTTGAAAAAGGTATATAGCTTTAACCCTATTCCTAAAGAATTGACCAAAGAACAGCGCAAATACGTATTAGGTGCACAAGGAAATGTTTGGACAGAATATATCCCTACTTCTGCAAAAGTTGAATATATGGCATTTCCAAGAGCAATTGCTTTAAGTGAAGTTGTTTGGTCTTCTAACGAGAATAAAAACTATTCAGATTTTATACATCGTTTAGAATATTTTCATAAAAGATTGGATGAGATGAAAGTGAATTATGCCAATCATTTACATGAAATAAAAGAGAAAACTACTCAATAAAAAGGGATAATTCTACCCAAAATAATTCTTTAAAATACGAGACCTTTCAGGTTTTTGAAACCTAAAAGGTATTGATAATGAAAGTTTTACAGAAATTTCGATTAAAAAACAAGTTACACATTAAATCTAAAGTGCATCACATCCCCATCTTTCACAATGTACTCTTTCCCTTCTACTCGCATTTTACCCGCTTCTTTTACTTTGGCTTCACTACCAAAAGTTACGTAATCTTCATAAGAAATAGTTTCTGCTCTAATAAATCCTTTTTCAAAATCTGTATGTATCACTCCTGCAGCTTGCGGAGCAGTTGATCCAACAGGAATTGTCCAAGCTCTCACTTCTTTTTCACCTGCTGTAAAATAGGTTTGAAGATTTAGCAATTTATAAGCAGAACGTATCAAACGAGAAACTCCAGCTTCCTCTAACCCCATATCTTCTAGGAACATTTGTCGTTCTTCATAATCTTCCAATTCGGCAATATCTGCTTCAGTACCCACCGCTAACACAATGACTTCTGCATCTTCGTCTTTTACAGCCTCTTTTACTTTATTCACATATTCGTTACCAGAAACTGCCGATTTTTCATCCACATTACAAACATACAATACAGGTTTTGCAGTAATACATTGCAGGGGTTTTACAAATTCTTCTTCTTTTTCTGAAAATGATAAAGATCGTACAGATTTGCCTTCCAACAAAGTAGCTTCAACTTTTAATAAAATTGCTAATTCATTTTGCGCTTCTTTGTTTCCTGTTTTAGCAATTTTTTTAACACGTTCTAAACGTTTCTGAACAGTCTCTAAATCTTTTAATTGTAACTCAATATCAATGGTTTCTTTATCTCTAATAGGATTTACATTGCCATCTACATGTACAATATTATCATTATCAAAGCAACGCAATACATGTAAAATAGCATCTGTTTCTCTAATATTTGCTAAAAACTGATTTCCTAAACCTTCGCCTTTACTTGCTCCTTTTACCAACCCTGCAATGTCAACAATCTCTACCGTTGCAGGCAATACTTTTTCAGGATGTACCAATTCTTCTAATTTTTCTAAACGTGCATCGGGCACATTGACAACTCCTAAATTGGGTTCTATGGTACAAAACGGAAAGTTGGCACTCTGTGCTTTTGCGTTTGATAAACAATTAAATAAGGTGGATTTTCCAACATTTGGTAACCCTACAATTCCCGCTTTCATATTTTCTTCAGATATTTAGATATAAAGATTCAAGACTTGATTTTTGCGGTGCAAATATATGTGTTTTAAACATAAAAAATTCCGAAGTAAATTCGGAATCTCTTGTTTTACGCTTTAATCTTAAGTCATACGTCATATTGTCTTAAGTCTATCTTCTTAGTTTCTAAAAGTCCTCTCTTTAATCATCATCATGCATAAAACGTTGTTTCCCTAGTAGTTCTTCTTCAGTTTCTACATTATCTTCATCT
>JBMYWO010000107.1:0-6632 GCA_049607505.1 Polaribacter sp. | reverse complement strand
GTATTATTCATGAAAAAAATCTCTAAAGAACAAATAGAAATTACCAAAGTAAAAACTTCTAAAATTGATAGTATCGATTTTAACAATCTTGCTTTTGGTCAAGTGTTTTCGGACCACATGCTTACATGCGACTTTAAAGATGGCAAATGGCAACAACCTAAAATTGAGCCTTTTGCACCTATAAGTTTAATGCCATCTGCAAAGATTTTTCATTATGGGCAATCTATTTTTGAAGGAATGAAAGCCTACAAAGATGCAAATGGTAAACGAATGTTGTTTAGACCTTTAGACAATTGCAAGCGTTTGAATACATCTGCTGAAAGATTGGTAATTCCTCCGTTTCCTGAAGAATTATTTATGGATGGATTAAAAAAATTATTAGAAATTGATAGTGATTGGATTCCTACCAATGAAGGAAGTTCATTATACGTAAGACCTTTTATGTTTGCTACTGGAAACGGGTTTCATGCCTCACCTGCAGATTCGTATAAATTAATTATTGCCACTGCTCCTTCGGGTGCTTATTTTGCTGGAAAAGTAAAGGTTTTAATTGAAGAAAAATATGCAAGAGCTGCAAATGGTGGCGTTGGGTTTGCAAAAGCTGGAGGAAATTATGCAGCACAATTTTATCCAACACAATTGGCGATAGAAAAAGGATACAATCAAGTTATTTGGACTGATGATAATACGCATGAATATATTGAAGAAGCAGGTGCCATGAATGTTTTTGTCAGAATAAACGACACATTAATTACGAGTCCAACCAGTGATAGAATTTTAGATGGGATTACACGAAAAAGTATTATACAAATTGCTAAAGATTCTGGAATTGATGTTGAGGTAAGAAAAATTAGTGTTTCTGAAATTATTGCAGCCGCACAAAGTGGTAGTTTAAAAGAAATGTTTGGTGCAGGAACTGCCGCAGTCATATCGCCAATTGCAAGTTTCGGATATCAAAATACAGACTATGATTTGCCTACATTAGAAAATCCTTTTGCTACAAGTTTAAAAAAGAAAATTACAGACATTCAAACCAACAAAGCTGAAGATCCTTATGGATGGAGGGTTTTTGTTTAGTTTTATGGGATAGTGTCCTAAAAAACATAATATAGATATATCATAGACTACAAGATAATTCTAGTAACTCCCCCTTTTTATACCCTATAATTTTATACTCAAAACTTAATGATTATTGAGTTTAAGCACACCAAAACTTTAGTGTGTTAATAATACGTTAAACACTGTTAATATCAGTAACAATGAAAATAATGTAGCGTCTATACAGTATTCAAATTAAAAACTCAAATCTGCAATAATGAAAAAAATCTTACTATTTTTAATGATAATGGCAACTGCAAATTCCTTTGCACAATTAGCTAAAAATAAACTTCCAAAACCTGGGGTTATCTCTGGAAAAGTCATTGACAATTCAACCAAAGAACCACTGCCTTATGTAAATATAGTGGTTCGTGATATGGCAAAAAAAATTCTTACAGGAGGCATTACTACTGAAAACGGAACGTTTAAAATAAAAGACATTCCGAAAGGAAATAGTATCGTAGAAGTTCAATTTATTGGTTATAAGATGTATAGCAAACAAATTAGTGTTACTAATAAATCTAAAAACATCAATTTAGGCACTATTCCTTTAGAAGAAGATAGTGCAGCATTAGATGAAGTGGTTGTGAGAGCAGAAACTTCTACGGTTGTACAAAAAGTGGATAGAAAAGTAATTAATGTAGGGAAAGACTTGACCTCTGCAGGGGCAACTGCTTCAGAATTATTAAACAATGTACAATCTGTAAGCGTAGATAGTCAAACAGGAAATATTAGTTTGCGAGGGAATGAAAACGTTCGTGTTCTCATAGATGGAAAACCAACCAATATTCCTGCATCTCAACTGTTAAAACAAATTCCTTCTACATCTATCAAAAGTGTTGAGCTAATTACCAATCCTTCCGCAAAATACAATCCAGAGGGGATGAGTGGTATTATCAACATCATCTTAAATAAAAACGCCAATATGGGTTTTAATGGCTCATTAAATACGGGTGTAGAAGCAGGACATTATGTACGATATAATGCCTCTACCAATATGAACTATAAAACAGGAAAAGTTAACTTTTTTACCAATTATGGTTTTAATGGCGGAGACCGTTATAATTATGGAGAGATCACTAGACCAGGAACGAATGTTCAAGATTTTATTTTTGTGAATGACAATCAATCTCACCTATTAAAATTGGGTGCAGATATTTATTTAGATGATAAAAATACCCTATCTTTTTATACAACTCAAAATTGGTTTGATAGTGATGCTAGTGGACGTTCGTTGATTACAGACAATACTGGAATTGTAACCAATAATGCACCAAACACACAAACATCAGAAAGTAAAAATCAAACATATAATGTAAATTACAAATATGATTTTGATGAAAAAGGACATGATATTGAGTTTGAAGCAACCTATTCTAAAAATGATACCCCGCAATTTTTAGACAATATGGACACTGAAAATCCTAGTGACGGAAGTTTAAATTATTTTAATGATATAGATAGTCATAGAGATAATACATTAATTAATTTAGACTATACCAAACCTACTGAAAAAGGGAAAATAGAGTTAGGTGTTGAATATCGAGAAAACAATACTGACAATTCGAATCTAACAAATCAAACAGGTTTTAACAATTCTTCCTTTAATTACGAAAGACAAATCTATTCAGGATATATTAATTATGGACATAAAATAGGAAAAGTAACCATGCAATTAGGTGCCAGATTAGAACAATTTGATGTAAATGGTGTTTTTAAACAAGATACGCAATCAGACGCAACCGTTACGGATGATATTTTTACCGTATATCCTTCTGCGTTTTTTACCTACAATCCTTCAGAAAAAAATCAATTTCAATTGAGTTATAGCAAGCGAGTTGACAGACCCAATATTCAGCAAGTAAATCCAATTAGAGAATGGAGTACGCCTTTGGTTACCTCTGTAGGAAATGAAAATTTGCTCCCTCAATTTACCAACTCTTTTGAAGTAAATTATACGCGAAAAGTAAAAGGAGGTTCTTTAACTTTCGGAACTTTTTACAGAAATATAAACGATGCTATTTCTAGAGTAACCTACAAAGATCCTTCAGATCCAAGTAATGTTCGTCAGATTTTAACCTTTGCAAATTTTGATGAAACAAGTTCTTATGGCTTTGAATTTTCTACAAATTACAAAGTTGCAAAATGGTGGAGAGCCAATGCCAGTATGGATTTTTATTCTCAAAAACAATTTGGAATTGCAGATTTAAGCGATCCTAGTGCGCCAAGATTAGAAGTTACCAACGAAGTTTTTAATGCCAGAATAAGCAATAGTTTTACGGCTACTAAAAATTTACGTTTACAATTATTTGCTATGTACAGAGGAGCATCTCAAGATATTCAGTGGGATGTGGAACCTATGTGGATGATAAATTTAGGTGCAAATTATAGTGTGTTAAAAGGTAAAGGAAATATTACTTTTAGAGTGAATGACATCTTCCAAGGAATGAAATTTGGATTCAATTCTACAAATCCTTTTGTTCAGAATGGGCAATTTAATTGGGAAAGTAGAACCACATATCTAGGTTTTAATTACAGATTTGGTGGTGGAAAAAACAAGGCTAAAAGAAGAAGAAATAGAGATAATAATGAGAAACAAGGTGGCGGTGGTTTCTTTTAATTCTAAAAAATTTTCAAGTGAAATTTTTAAGTATATGACCTAACTGCATAAAAAAATATTAGTACATAGTTTCTCTAAAATCAGTATTTTAAGAACAAATGTTTGTGAGATCTTTCAGGTTTTCAAAACCTGAAAGATCTTGATAACGAAAAACTTACAAGATTTTCAATCAATGATACTTATTTTTTGTCATGTACTTAGCCCTTATGAAAAAAATATTTTATTAGTTTTAAAGACAAGAGACATTTAACTCCCCACTTCTAACTTCCAAACTCCCAACTCCCAAACTTCCCACTCCTTTACAATACAAAAATCTTAATTCATATATTCTTTAATCTTTTTTTCTTCCCATCTATTGCCAAAAATAAAATTGAAACCAAATACTTTTAGGGCATGAAATACAATTCCTATTCCCCAAAACATCCAAATAGAAAAGGTTCCGAAATCAAAAAAAGCTTCGTCAAATGTTTCTCCTTCTTGAAGATTTCTGATAATTTTGAAACTACTAATAAATAGATTTATCACAATATAAACTATCAAATGCCAATAGAACCCTTTTAAAATTTTAACCCGTTTTTTAGCTCTAATATAGCTATGCTCTTCATTAAAATTATCTCGTTTCATATTTATTGATTTCATCGATTATTCAGTCTGTCTTTTTCCATAAGTTCTTTAATCTTTCTTTCTTCCCAATCTCTACTAAACCCAATGGATTTAAAACCAAAAACGCCTAACCAATGAAAAAGTATTCCTATTCCCCAAAAAATCCAAGTAGAATACACACCAAAATTTGAGATTGCCTCTGTGATACTATCTTCTTCATCTCTTGTTAAACCAAAAATAATCACGCCGCTTATAAATAGATTTACTAAAACATATACCATAAGATGTACATAAAACCCTTTAATATCCTTTACTCTTTTTCTGGCTTTTATATACTGCTGTTCTTGTAAAAAATTTGCTTCCATTTTATCTGTTATTTATATTGTTCTTCTAGTAGTTCTTTAATCTTTTTTTCTTCCCAGTCTTTTCCAAAACCTATTTTTTTAAATCCAAAAACGGCTAACCAATGAAAGAAAACACCTATTCCCCAACCTAATAATGCAAACCAAAAGAAGTGAAACCCAGGTGAAAACAGTAAGTTTGTTATAATTATTATTGGCATTATTCCAATATAAAGAAATAATTGTATGTAAAACGCTTTGATTTCTTTTACTCTTTTCTTTATTTTAATATATTGCTGTTCTTTTAAATATTCTGTTTCCATTATCAGTATTTTTTATTTTCGTTCATTATTTCTTTTATCTTACGATCTTCCCAATCTTTCCCCAAGAAAACAGTATAGTTATTCACTTCTAAAAAGTGAAAAATCAAACCTATTCCCCATCCAAAAATTGGAAACCAAAACCAGTGAAAACCTGGTGAAAATCTTAAATTGATAAATATTAAAAAAGGAATTACCAAACAGTAAGAAATTAAATTTTGGTAAAATTCTTTTAATTTTTCTACACGCTCTACGGCACGTACATATTTGCTGTTTTCTAAATTATCTTGATACATAATATTTGTTGTTTTTGTTAAGAGAGGTAAACTCACCTTAAATATTTTATTATTATTTTCTATAATCACTCTTTTATCGGTAATCAAACCATATCGATCTGCAATATTTTTTAAACCCACTTTGGTGCTTTTTTCTATGGCTTCTTTAGGGTTGATGTTGTTTTCTATATGCAAAAAACCATCCTGTTCAAAAATGCTAATTTTTAACGGTTTTGCTGATGAAACCACGTTGTGCTTTACGGCATTTTCTAACAATAGCTGTAAAGACAATGGCACAATTTTTAAATCGTTCTTATTTATTGTTGATGGAATCGTAAATTTTACAGCATCTTCAAAACGCATTTCTAACAATTCCATATACGTTTTTGCAAACCGTAGTTCTTCTTCCAAAGGAGTCAATTCCTTATTTCGCTGTTCCAAAACATATCGATATACTTTAGAAAGTTTGGTGGTAAATTTTTCTGCTTGCGCAGGATTTTCGCCAATCAGAGAAGTCAATACATTTAAACTATTAAATAAAAAATGCGGGTCTATTTGACTCTTTAACGATTCGAATTTTGCAGTTTCCGTTTTGGCTACTATTTCCTGTTTGTTTGTCTGCTTTGTCATAGCAGCTTTCCAATTGATCATAAAACCTCTTGCATGCAAAAAGGTAGAAATACCTAGAGATAATATGATATAAAACAAATGAATCCAAAAAAAATTTCCTTTAAAAAAATCTGTAGGATCATTATTATTTATGATAATAAAAACCACATAATTAATCCCTAAAACAACAGGTATTGTATATAAAATGGTACTTATAATTCCTGCTGAAACCCTTTGATTTGTTTGTGTAATCCAATCCCATTTTTGAGATAAATAACGATTGATAAAGCCGTTGCCAAAACCCAATCCAAAACAATACAATCCAGAAATTGCAAAAGACATCCCAATTCCATACAAAGTAGTTTGCCCAAAGAAAAGACTAAAAAGTACACCAAAAATGATTGTTAATTTGAGGCATAACACAACCCCTTTTTTGATATTTTTTGTGATGTAATTTTCTTGTACTTTCATGATTTCTATGTAAATAGATGAGTTATAAATTTAAGGAAACTTATTAAAACTTAATTTCCAAATTTACTTTTTTATCTGTTACCATAAATTTTGAATCCTCATACCTTGGTGGCCCAAATGTCATCACGTTGTTTGACGCACCATAATCTTCTAAAGGCATTCCGTTTTCTTGAAAATCCATTTTATTATTATCATTTTTATCGTGATAACAGATAATTGAATATTCTCCAGCCTCAATATTTTCAAACGTTACGGTACTTACGCTATCAACTATTTTAGCATTTTTAGCTTGCAG
>JBMYWO010000106.1:0-6685 GCA_049607505.1 Polaribacter sp. | reverse complement strand
CAAACTTTTTTGGATACTCCAAACAACTTGAGGGGAAACCCGTAAACATCAGAGGTGATCTTCATTTTGATTTAGCTAACATCGCTAGTTGGTGCAAAATGTGCCTTGTTAATCTGTATGTAGATTCGGTATTTGATGTAGGTTTTCTAGATCATATGCCAAACTTAAAGCAAGTAGTCTTCAAACATTCTCAAAAAGATGAAGATTATGAAAAGTTTTTTAAAGTTTTAAAAAATCGCAAAATCAATATAGTCATCCAAACTAAGGATAAAGAAAATATTTCAGACCTCCGCTTAAAGTATTTTGATTTTAATGTAATTGAAGAGACGGAGCCAGAATATGATCTAGACGCCATTGTTGAAATTAAATCAGCAAAACGGTTTATATCCAAAAAAAGCTTTATCTCAAACGGCGAAACATTTGCTTCAGAATCTTCCGCAAAAAGACTTGACAAATCTAGTAGCTTCGTCTATGATGAAGTCTCAAAATCAGAATTAGAAAGTTTATATTTATATGACGAAGAGTAAATTATACGGCCCAGACATCTGGAAGCGCAACGAACACGGACTCCTTGAGTCTGTTGATTATATCTTTAATGAAGATGGCTCAGTTAATTGGCGAGCTATGATTAATCCAGAACATCTGTATCCAAACAAAGATTGGTTTGAGATGCGTAAGATGCCAGTCCCAGAATCTATTGAAGGTCTTGATGATTCGCAACTTTTGATTAAGTTGGGCGGCATTAAGGAGCTTGCAAAGCTTCGCGGCATTAATTCTGTGTCTTATGTTGTTGAAGAAAGTTCTGACGAAAGGTCAGTCGTTCGTTGTTTGGTGGATTTTATTTCAAATTATGAAACTGTTGACGAACAAGGTATTGGGGGTATTCATTTTTCTTCTGTTGCCAACGCTACAATTCACAACACAAATGGATTCGCAGCTAAGTTTTTAGAATGTATTGCAGAAAACCGCGCATTTGTTCGCGCTGTTCGCAATTTCCTTGGCATCCATATTGTCGGCGCCGACGAAATCGATACATCTAAAAACAAATCGCCCATCGTAGTACCTCCATCATCCTCTGGAGCTAAAGATATTAGCCCACAGGGGATTTTAAAAGAAAAGGTAGGTACAGACTTCAACTCGTTCTTAAACAAGCTCCGTGCGCTTTATTCTGACGGCAAGTACGAAAACGATCCAGAAGTCATTAAGTCTTGGAAGGATTATAAAGATATCCCAGCCAAGGAGTGTAGAAAGCTATTGAAGCTTATCTAAATTTTAAAACATCCTCTACAGAAGGGGTTTTCGAAGCTGTCCAAATTTGGCCAGCTTTTTTTATTGATTTGTGTAATTGAAGATCTTCTTCATAAAATGATTCTACCGCTTCTACCTGCTCTCCCGTCAATACTGGTTTTGGCTTCCTCTTGCCTTTTACATCGTGCTGCATCGGCCAATCTAAACCCAACTCCTTTACTGCTTCCTCTAAGTGATTCTCAAATTTATAAAGTTTACACCCATTAATTAACCAATTTGAAGTTGGAGTAAAATGTATGTTCATTTTTTTTGTGCCTAACTCTAAAATAGCTTCTTCTGCTGTTTTTTCTGCCTCTACACAAGCAGAACAAAATCTTTCTATAGGATCTCTTGAGATTAACACAACATGTTCGCCCCTAATTTGAGGTTTTTTTAATTTTGGCGCAAATACATGCAATCTTCTCAAATTGATATCAACTGCATTTTCTAAATCAGAAATGTTTCTGTAATATTTTTGTAATATAGCCAATATAATAGATCCAGAGGCGGCTTTTAAAACACCAGCATATATTTTATCTCCACATTTAATATATATTCCATTTCTTTTTCTAATCATTAAATTTTTCTTTCAATTTTGTTTACTTTTACACTATCATGAGGTATTAATTCTATTAATTTATCTATAAGTTTTTGGCTACGCTCTAAATTAGCACAACTAAATAGATCAAAACATATTCTGCCATATTCTGGCCAAGAGTGGCAGGTAAAATGAGATTCACTTAACATAAAAGCTATCGTTATTCCCTGTGGTTCGAATTTGTGAGTAGTTGAATTTAAAATATTAAAGCCGCCGAAAACTAAAGACTCTTCCATAACTTGTTTAACGAAGTCTAAGTTATCTATTTCTTGGAAATCGCAGCCCCCGAAATCAATAGTTATCGTATTACCAAGACTTCTTTCGAGCTTGTAATTTGTTACGCCTCTATCGAAAACTTCTCCCAAAGCAAAACAAGAATTCAAGATCCGCTCGTTAAAGAACTTTGTTTCATGTTTTTGGGGTTTAAATATATTTGCATCCAAATTAACAGAATCAGAGCAAATCATAAAAGTGTAATCGCCACCAAGAAAATAAGGAACATTAATCTTATAAGGCTTAACAAAGTCAAATTGCTCCTTAAGGTAGATTGTTCTATTTATTGTGTTGTGTTGATTGATTCCAAAAAAATCATCATTGTAAACCAAAACACCTTTAGAAGATAAAAGCTTTTTACATACAATTATATTGTCTTCATCGCGTAAATTAAATTTACTAGAATCCTCATCCTTTGTTGAGCAAAAATCTGTAGCATCAATTAAAATCAAATCAAATTTTTCATCGCAATTTTGTATCCACTCACAAGCGTTTTCGTAAATAATTTCTACTTTTGGATCTGACAATGATTTCCCAACACTAGGAATATACTCCTTGCATAATTCGACCACATCTTCAGAAAGTTCAATGATTTTAATTTTTTCTACAGATTCATATTTTAAGATTTCTCTTGCTGCTCCTCCGTCACCGCCGCCAAGAATTAAAACATTCTTTGGCTCTCTTACAAAAGATAGTGGAACGTGTACAAAACCTTCATGATATTTATGTTCGTGAGATTCTAATAATTGAATATCTCCTTGTATCAAAAGAGCTTTGCCTAAATCTTTTACGTCATATATCTCAATATCGATAGGCTCAGATTTCCCATTATTATCAGAAACTTTATGTGCAATTTTATTCTCTACAGGAAAATGTAGATTTATAAACTGATCATAAGAGGAGAATCTTTTATATGTTATACTCGATTGTTGCTGTTCTTTCTCCATCCCTTGTTAACTTTCCATTTAAATACTTCGTTATAAATTTTTTATAATTACTAAAATTGTTTCTTTCATATAGTTTTGAATACATTCTTTCGATGCCGTATTTTTTCTTCACCGTACTCATGATTTGTTTAGCAATATCAATCATTAAAGGGTTAAAAACGTATTCTGGGTTTTTTAGTGCCATTTTAAAATTAGCTTCCCTGTTTTTAATAGAGAAACAAAAGAAACACCCTATCTCTCCTGTATCATCATCAATTGCCACGTATTTTACATCTTCATCCAATAGAAATTCATTTACTTGTTTTTTTATAAGTTGATCTTTATTTCTGAAGCTCTTTATTTTTTTAAAATTTACAGACATAATTTTAATATCCGCTTTTCTTTGAAAAACAAGAAGATGCTTCCTCACTTCATCCTTTTGGTTTTGTCGCAAAGGGGCTAAAGTAAAATTTTTTAAAATTTTTGAATTCATTCAAATTTGATCAAAGGTCTCCCGAAGGCATCTTTATTAATAATTTTTGCGCCTAATACATTTAATACTGTTTTATTGTACTTTTCTTGATTTTTTCGCTCCATTAAACAAGCATAAACATTATCTATATTATGTTCGAGTCTTACGTTTTCTAGAATATTTTTAAATATTTTAATCATTTCCGAATTCAAAAAGTAATCACTTCTTTTAAAGCCAAACTGCAAATCAAGAGAACTTTCGGCTAAAATATTTTTTGTAAAAAACATAAATCCAAACGGCTCATCCCTATGATCTAACATTGTGTATTTAATCGGAAACTTTTTAAGCATTTCGTTAAACTCTTGCGCCAAAAATCTTTGGTAAAATAAGTCACTTTGCCCCTTAGCTATATTGCTCCAACGCCCTACTTTTGCTTTTTTTTGGAATTCTAAGAATATACTTAAGGCTATTTTTTTGTGAGATTTATCAAATTTAACAAAGGAGCCACCTTGTATAAATTTAGGCTCTCCCGACATTTCTGCGTGTAATAACATATATGGCTAGAGGTTTAAATCAGGATTTTGTAAATGAGACATTGGGTCTAGAACCCACGGCTATTTTAGAGCTATTTGCATTATATTACAATTACCAACAAGATAGTCAAGCGGTTTTGTATTTTCATGGTGGCACAAACGGACTAGCTGGTAAAATTTACTTTGATGGCCAAGAATACCTCCCACTACCTGTGGAAGCCTCAGATTTTGAGGTTTTGGGTGATCAAAGATTGCCAAGACCTAAGATAAAAATAGCAAATGCTGGCATGTACGTCTCATCAATGCTAAGAAAATATGACAATTTAAATGGCGCCAAGTTAGTCAGAAGGAGAACTTATGCGAAATTCTTGGATGATGTAAACTTCCCAAATAATCAAAACCCATGGGGTTCTGCAAACCCTAATGCCAGATTAAGAGATGACAAGTTCTTTATTTCAAGAAAAACCATAGAAAATAAACTAGTTGTAGAGTTTGAATTGGTGTCTAGTTTAGAATTAGAAAACGTCCAATTGCCATCGAGAACCATTGCCTCCAGATACTGCTCTTGGGTATATAGAGGTTTTGGGTGTAGATATGGCAAAACATCAGAATTTATAGGAGATAGAAAAGACAGGCCCGTATCAGATGCGAACGACAATTTAATGGTAACTGGTTCAAATAATAATTGGGCCTTGAATTCTGGCATATTTCCAATACAAAAAACTGGATCAACAATTGACTCTATACTAGAAGCTAGTGGCCTCTGGGAAACTGGCAAATCATATGGTGTTGGAGATTATATATTTAGACTTTCCGATAGGGTCACAAGTTCGCAAGGATTAACTGCAAACTACTACCAACAGCACCCTGTTTATTATGTATGCAAATCTGGCCATTCTTCTACAGATAATACACGCCCAGAACTTCGTTCGGATTTATGGTTAAAAGATTCTTGCTCTAAAAAGCTCGGCGGGTGCTTACAAAGATATGATAACGACGATTGGTCTGACGATTTTAATCAAATTAACGTAAATAAAGATTTACCATATGGAGGGTTCCCAGGAACTGAAAAATATTCTTATTGATGAACATTAAGCACAAAATTGTAAAAGCTTGTAACAAAAACAGAAATGAAGAAATCTGTGGTTTTATTGTTTACGAAAATGGTGAATTTAATGTTCATGAATGCGAAAACAAGGCAGAAGATAAAGAAAACCAATTTTATATCCCAGCTAAAGATTTTTTATATGTAAAAAATAATTATAATATTGTGGGGGTTTATCATTCACATATAGAATCCGAAGAAAAACCCTCTGAATTTGACAAAAAAATGTCGAATTTGGTTTGTTTACCGTTTATTATATATTCATATAAAACGCAAAAATTTGCTATATTTGAGCCTGAATTTTTAGATTGTGAAAAAAAACTTCTAGAAAAAATAAGAAAGGAGATAAATGACTAATATTTTTTTACATGGGATACTCGCAAAAAAATTTAAAAAACAACATACCTTTAAGTATTTAGGTAAGCCTTACAATTTTATAAATGCTATAGAAGCAAACCATAAAGGATTCAAAAAAGCCATATTAGATTTAGCTGATAAGGGAATGTTTTTTGAAATTATTTTTGATGGTGAGAAAGTCGACTCTTTTGGAGAAATGTCAAAGAGTCAAAAAGTAGAAAAAATCGACATTGTGCCTTGTATTTGTGGTCATGGCTTAACGGCTTTTTTTGTGAGTTTGGCAGTTAATTTGGTCATGACTGGTATTATGTATTTGTTGACGCCAGAGCCAGAGGGTGTTGAGCCAAAAGATGTCGTAGCCACACTAAAGGTAAATTCTTTTTTATTTTCGACAGAACAAAACACGACTCTTCAAGGTATTAACGTCCCGCTTGGATACGGAAGGTTAAGAATAGGAACAAAGGTGATAGGTACGGAAATTTCCTATGTAGATATAGAAGACTATAGCATGGAAAAATTTTTGCAAGATCAAGTTGATTTATACTCTTCTGAGTATGAAGGGGCGCCTTCTAAATACCAAAAAGTTGTAAATTTAGGATTTAATTAAAATGAAGACAAAAATAAAACTACACGGTCGTTTGGCTAAAATTTTTGGCGATTCTTTTGAGTTTTTTAATATCAAAAAACCAATAGACGCGGTTAATGCTATTAACACAATACATAAAAATTTTAAAGAAACAATAATAGCGGATTGTAAAGAAGGCCAAAATTACGAACTTTTAGTGAATAAAAAAAGTGTGAACGCACTTTCTCTACAACACAAGCAAAAAATAGAGGAAATAGAAATAGTTCCTTGTGTCATCGGACACGGCCCATTCGGTGCAATAGCTGTTGGCGTTATTTCTGTTGGTGTCGGCGTTGGGATGTCGGGCGCTGCTGCTGCATTTTTTGTAAGCTTAGGCGTAGGTCTAATTATGGCAGGTATAACATACCTAATGACTCCAATCCCACAAAATGAGCCGCGTGAAATTGAAGCTTCTGTTAAAACTGAATCCTTTTTGTTTCAAAGTCAAAATAATGTTGCGTCACAGGGTGCGCCAGTTAGATTGGGGTATGGCAGATTAAGAGTTGGAT
>JBMYWO010000105.1:0-6711 GCA_049607505.1 Polaribacter sp. | reverse complement strand
CTTGATAACGAAAAACTTACAAGGTTTTCAATCAATGATACTTATTTTTTGTCATCTACTTAGAGAATTCATTTAAGGTTTTTCGCTTTAATCAAAAAATTTTAATGAATATAGATTTTAATTTCTCTTGAAAATAATTCACTCTTTTTCTAACTTCTCTTCTCAAAAAAAAACCATTGTTACCATTGGTACTTTTGACGGGGTGCATTATGGGCATCAACAAATTATAAAAAAACTGGTTGCTACTGCAAAAAAGGAAAAAAAGAAGTCTGTGTTGCTTACTTTTTTTCCGCATCCAAGAATGGTTTTACAAAAAGATGTGTCTTTAGAATTGATAAACACCATAGAGGAACGAGCAAAATTATTAGAAAAAACAGGGTTAGATTATTTAATTATTCATCCTTTTGATAAAGAATTTTCACGATTAACGGCTCTAGATTTTGTAAGAAAAATACTTGTAAATCAATTAAATACATCAAAATTAGTAATTGGCTATGATCATCATTTTGGAAAAAACAGAGAAGGAAATATTGAACAGTTAACAGAATACAGTCATTTATACGATTTTTCTGTGGAAGAAATTTCTGCCCAAGATATTGATGATGTTTCCATAAGTTCCACAAAAATTAGAAAAGCCTTGGCTTCTGGAAATTTAAAAACCGCCAATAATTATTTAGGCTACCATTTTATGCTGAATGGAATTGTTGTAAACGGAAAACAACTGGGGGGTAAAATTGGGTTTCCAACAGCAAATATTAACGTAAAAGAAACCTATAAATTAATTCCTAAAACAGGGGTGTATGTGGTAAAATCAACCATTCACAAAAGAGAGGTTTTTGGAATGATGAATATAGGAAACAGACCTACCGTAAACGGAAAACATCAAACCATAGAAGTACACTTTTTTGATTTTAATCAAGATTTATATCATCAGAATATCACCATCGAATTGCTATATTTCCTTCGTGATGAACAAAAATTTGATTCTATTGATGCTCTAATTCATCAGCTTAAAAAAGATGAAAAAATTGCTAGAGATTATATTAAGGCAATTTCTAGTATTAATATTCAGATATTCAGATAATTATTTTTGTTTTTATTGTATGAAATAGATATAAGAAAACAGGCACAAGTCCATTATTTTCAGAAACTTACTGGCTTGAGAAGATTAGTAAACAAGGCGACCCTTTAGAGCGATTAAACAAAGTAATAAATTGGGATTACTTTAGAGAAACGATAGGGAATTTGATTTAATCATGGATAAATTTCCTTTTTGTAAATTCATACTAAAGTTTAAATATCTCATAGGATTTATCACTCTGTTTTACAATATTTTCTGTTCTTTCTGAATGAGTATCTGTGATAAAAATCTGACCGAAATCATCAGAATTTACTAAATCTATAATATGTTGTACTCTTTGTTCATCTAGCTTATCAAAAATATCATCCAATAACAATATAGGAATACTCGCTGATTGTTGTTTTATAAACTCAAACTGTGCCAATTTTAAGGCAATCAAATAAGATTTTTGTTGCCCTTGCGAACCAAATTTTTTAATAGGATATGCCCCTATTTCAAAACTTAAATCGTCTTTATGAATTCCTGAACTTGTGTATTGTAAAACCTTATCTTTTTCTAATGATTTTTCTAGTAAATCACCTAATGAAAAATCGTGCAACTGACTTTTATACAATAAATTAACATCTTCTTTGTTGTCAGAAACCGTTTCGTATTTTTTATTAAAAATCGGAATAAAATCTGCTAAAAAACTTTTTCTAACCTCATAAATTTTTGTCCCAAAATGTATGAGTTGATCGTTATAAACACTTAAATTTAAAGCATCAAAAGTTCTATTGGCAGCAAAATATTTTAACAAAGCATTCCGCTGACTTAACACTTTATTATATGCAATTAAGTCTTGTAAATATTTTTTATTTTGTTGTGAAATGACACTATCTATAAATTTACGTCTTGTTTCACTTCCTTCTATCACCAAATCTCTATCAGTTGGAGAAATAATGACCAAAGGTAATTTGCCAATATGTTCAGAAAACTTGTCGTATATTTTTCCGTTTCGTTTTAACACTTTTTTTTGACCTCTTTTGAGGCTACATACCATTTTTTCTGATCGATGATCAATCATATAGTCGCCTTCAATCATAAAAAAATCTGCTTGATGCCTGATATTTTGTATCGCAACTGAATTAAAATAACTTTTGGCAAAAGATAAGTAGTAAATTGCATCTAAAACATTGGTTTTTCCTACACCATTATTTCCTACAAAGCAGTTTATTTTCTCTTGAAAATGAAAAGACTTCGATTCGATATTCTTAAAATTGACTAAAGAAATTTTTTGTAAATGCATATTGTAGGAAACACGAGTCTTAAAAACGAATTGCAAAGTATTGAAATTTTTGCAAATTATCCGTTTTTAAAATCCAATTAAAAAAACTATTTTTGCGCCGACTAATTTTTAAGGAAAGATGGCAACATATAAGAAGAAAGGCTACAAATCAGGCAATAAAAAAAAGCAAGAACAGATTGATGAATCTAAATTTGAAACTGCTGGAGTATTAAATACTTTGGATGAAACAGCTTCTAAATCTGAACGATGGATTGAAAAAAACAGCAAGCCTTTATTTTATGGTTTGATCATTATTGTTGGGTTGTTTTTAGCCTATTTAGCCTATACCAAATATATTGTTGAACCTACTGAATTAGAGGCTTCTAACGAGTTAGCTTTTCCAAGAAAATATTATGACGAAGCTGCAACGGCGGGTTCTGGAGTAGATTCGTTACTTACTTTAGGTTTAGAAGGTGCAGATGGCAAATACGGTTTTTTAGACATTGCCTCTTCTTTTAGCGGAACCAAAGCAGGAAATTTAGCAAATTATTATGCGGGTGCTTCCTACTTACAAATGAAAGAATACGACAAAGCCATTGAGTTTTTAGGGAAGTTTGATTCTGACGATGAAATGTTAGGTCCCGTTGCTCTAGGTGCAATGGGCGATGCGTTTGCAGATATCAATCAGCCAGAAGAGGCTTTAGAATATTATGAAAAAGCAGCCAATAAAAAAGAAAATGAATTTACAACCCCTTTGTTTTTATACAAAGCAGGTCTAACGGCTATGGAATTGAAGAAGTTTGATAAAGCCGAACAATTATTTACCGAAATAAAAGAAAACTATTCAAAATCTGATGAAGGTAAGGATATAGAAAAGTTTATAAATGCTGCGAAATATGGTGAATAGTTTTCAGTTTTCAGTCGCAGTGGTCAGTCACAGTAATCAGTATTCAGTCACAGTATTCAGTTTCCAGTATTCAGTGAACTGCTGACTGCGACTGAAAACTGAAAACTAAACAAAAATGGCAACAACCAACTTATCATCTTACGATAAAGCAACCATCCCAAATGCGAAACCTTTTCGATTTGGGATGGTTGTTTCTGAATGGAATGCTCATATTACCAAAAATTTACAAAAAGCAGCTACTGAAACCTTATTAGATTGTGGTGCTGAAAAAGAAAATATTATTTCTTGGGATGTTCCTGGAAGTTTTGAATTGGTTTTTGGGTGTAAAAAAATGATTGAGACCCAACAACTAGATGCTATTATTGCTATTGGAAATGTAATACAAGGAGAAACAAAACACTTCGATTTTGTTTGCGAAGGTGTTACACAAGGAATTGTAGATTTGAATACAAAATACAACATTCCCGTTATTTTTTGTGTATTGACAGACAATACAAAGCAACAATCTATAGACAGATCTGGAGGTAAATTAGGCAATAAAGGTGTTGAATGTGCTATTGCTGCTATAAAAATGGCTACTCTTAAAAATTTTGGAAGATCAAATGATAGTATCGGTTTTTAGTGAAATTACTTCTATCCTGCAGGAAATAATATCCTTTTTCAAGTTCCATTAAATTCATGGAAAATAAATTTAACTCTATCTTAAACTAAATTTTCTAACGCTTTAGTAAGTGTTCTAAATTCAAAATTAAAATCCGATTTTTCTATTTTTTTTGATGAAACTCTGCTCCCTTTTAATAAGAGATTTGCCATTTCGCCAAAAATAAGTTTTAATAAAAAAGAAGGAACCCCAATAGGTACATAAAGCCGTTTTATTTTTTTTGCTAAAGTTTTAGAAAACGATGTATTTATTTGATGTTCAGGAGCAACAGCATTGTAAATTCCTGACAGATTGTTTTCAATAGATGCGATGTATAGGGTACACAAATCATCTATATGAATCCAAGGCATGTATTGTTTTCCTGAACCTATTGGGCTTATGATGGGTGTTTTCATTTTTGCCAAAGCACCGCCTTTTTTTGTTAAAACAATACCCGTTCTTAAAATAACGATTCTTATATTTTCTTTTTTAAATTGATGAATAGCTTCTTCCCAAAGTTGACAAACCTTTCCTAAAAAATCATCAGCAGGTTTGTCTGTTTCTGTAAAGATTGTATCAGTAGTTTTTGCGCCATAAAAACCAATGGCAGAAGCGGAAATAAATCCTTTTAAATTGACTTTATGTTCTTTTGTTTTTTCAAATAATAAATTGGTAGATGCTACTCTGCTATGTATAATTTCTTCTTTTCGCTTATCAGTCCAACGCTTGTCTGCTATTCCTGCACCTGCCAAGTGAATACCATAATCTATATTTTTAAAAACATTTTCGTCAATATACCCTGTATCAATATCCCATTTGAATTCATTTTTATTTTTAGGGTTTCTAGTTAAAATGACAACTTCATAATTTTTCTCTATAAGTTTTTCAGTTAGATGTCTTCCTATAAGACCTGTACCGCCAGTAATTAGAATTTTTGTCATATTGTAAAAATAGAAAACAGCAATCTATATTCCAATCAATTTTATAATCGTTCTTCCTTTTAATTTTCCTTGAAGTATTAAATCAATTTTGTGTTGTATTTCCTCAAGTTTTAT
Organism: Polaribacter sp.; assembly: GCA_049607505.1. Lineage (GTDB taxonomy): Bacteria > Bacteroidota > Bacteroidia > Flavobacteriales > Flavobacteriaceae > Polaribacter. The sequence continues at coordinate 1,764 of JBMYWO010000105.1, read as the reverse complement.
TTCAGTATAAGTATCTAGTATTTGTGTTGGTTTCCACTCTTTTGCTAGCATATTCCAAACTTTTGTTCTATATGCCATTGGGTAATTTTGAGAGTCTATTCCTATCAACGTAATTCCACGTAAAATAAAAGGAAATACTGTCATACTCAATTTTGGTGAGGCTACATTGCCACAACATGTTACTGCTCCCATTGTGTTTGTTGCTTTGATTATATTTTCTAAAATCACACCACCCACAGTGTCGATTGCTCCAGCAAATAAAGGTCTTAAGAGGGGTTTTTTATCAAAGTTTTCAATTTCGCTACGCAAGATAACTTCTTTTGCACCAAGGTGTAACAGGTACTCTTTTTCTGCTTCTTTTCCTGTAATTGCAACGACTGAATATCCTAATTTGCTCAATATTGCAACACTTAATGAACCAACTCCGCCCGTTGCCCCAGAAACAACAATTTTTCCATCTTCTGGTTGTACAAATTCCGAAAGGCGCAAAACAGACATTCCAGCAGTTAATCCTGCAGTTCCGTAAATCATGGCTTCTTTCATCGTCATATCTTTAGGCAATTGAACAGCCCAAGTAGCAGGCACTTTTATGTATTCAGCAAATCCACCGTCGGTATTCATTCCTAAATCATAACTGGTAACAATTACTTTATCACCCACTTTCAAAGTATCAGTCGTTGATTTTTCTACGACTCCAACGGCATCTATTCCAGGAGTATGCGGATAATTTCTTGTAACTCCTTTATTTCCTGATGCAGACAAGGCATCCTTATAGTTCAAAGAGCTATAATGTACTTTTACAAGTATTTCGTTTTCTTCTAGTGTGCTAAATGCTACTTCTTTTATAGAACCGATATATGCACCGTTGTTTTCTTCTACTCTAAATGCTTTAAATGTTGAATTGTTTTGTTTCATGTTAATCTAATAATTTTCGTTTGGTTTTTAATGATAGTATTATCAAAACAAAAAATCTTAATAATAATGGATTCAAAGATAAAAAATGTAAACTCCTTTTGAATATTTTTTCAATTAAAAAGACCTTGAACAGATGTCCAAGGCCTTTTCGTCTAACCAAACTTAGTATAAAACTAACTACTACTACCTCAAAATTTTTATTATTTTTTGTTTAAACAGAGAACGGTTTAAAGATTTAATAATTCTAGAGAAACTTGTGTTGTTTTAATTCAAATAAATATATACAAGGTCTTAAATTATTCTTCTTTGTTGTTTCTATTAATTAAGACACTGATTTTTTTAAGAAGTCACATATTTATTTAAAAAAAATAAAAGTGTTGAGAAATTTGTGGGGTTTTATCCTAAATATTTTCTAATGGCTACACGGTGTTCGGGTACACTTTTGTTGTAGTTTTCAACTAATAATTCTAGTATTTCTGGGGGTTTTTGTCCAATTTCGTTTTTGGTTTTATAGCGAGAAACATATAAATTGTAGGAGGAATTATTTTTTTCAAAAATCAAAAAATGTGTTTCATTTAGTTCTGTAAAACTAATTTCATTTCCAGAAAAAGTATCGGATTCATCTTTTTTGAAGGAAGAAAAATCATAGTATTTTAAGATATTTTCCATTTTATTATACCAATTCTGCGGATAAACCTAGTTGCAATAATTTAGAACATCGTGGTTCTAAATCTTTATACTCGCCAGATTTTACTGTACATTTTCCTTTATAATGTACTAAAATAGTGCATTGTTCGGCTTGTTCTAATGTATGCTCACAAACATCTATTAAGGAATCAATAACAAAAT
>JBMYWO010000104.1:437-6753 GCA_049607505.1 Polaribacter sp. | reverse complement strand
ACTTCTAATATCATCTACAGAATTATTTGAGGCAGCATCTAACTCAAAAATATTAAAAGCAAAATCCTCATTTTCTGCCAATTCTTGGTCTTGCTGATTTATTTTCTTTGCCAAAATTCTGGCACAAGATGTTTTACCAACACCTCTTGGCCCTGTAAATAATAGTGCTTGCGCTAAATGATTATTTTTGATAGCATTTTCTAAAGTATTTGTAATAGCCTGTTGTCCAATAACATCCTCAAAATTTTGAGGACGGTATTTTCGTGCAGAAACTATAAAATGCTCCATTTATTTTATTATTTTTGAGTAGAACAAAAATACGTATCTACTTGATTTTTTACAAGGACGATTCTTAACAAAATACTAAAGTTGTAAACAATCATACTACAGAAAAGAAATCTGTTGAGTTCTTGGAACAACGAAAAAAATGAAGATTCCTACGGAATAACAAACTAGACGGGAAAAACAGAATACACTCTAGCATCCAGTTTGTCTCGCTGAAAGCGTCTCATAGTTTTTATAGAATAGTAAAGTAGAGATTCCTTTGGAATGACAAACTGGGTGGGAAAATAAAGAAATAACAAAATAGGATGGTAATAATAGTAATCTAAAATTAAAAAAATGAAAATATTAAAAAGTGTCATAAGCATTAGTAGTCTTGTTTTATTAGTTTCTTGTTTTGGTTTTACTGATAAAAAAGACAGCATTTCCAAGTCAACATTTATTCCAAAAGAAAACACAAAAGTTGCCTATTTTGCAAGTGGTTGTTTTTGGTGTGTAGAGGCTATTTTTGAAAGTGTGAGTGGGGTGGAAGAGGCTGTTTCTGGTTATGCTGGCGGACAGACTGAAAACCCAACCTATCAAAAAATTGGAACGGGTACTACTGGACATGCAGAAACGGTTGCAGTATATTACAATCCTACACAAGTTTCTTTTGAAACTTTGGTTACTGTGTTTTTTGGTTCTCATAACCCAACCATCAAAAATGGACAACATCCAGATTATGGTACGCAATATCGTTCTATTGCTTTTTATTCAAATGATACAGAAAAAGAAATCATTGAAAAAATGATTGAAAAACTAAACAAAGAAATTTATGATGGTCAAATTGTTACTGAAGTAACCAAACATACAAAGTTCTATAAAGCAGAAGCATACCATCAAGATTTTGAACGTAGAAACCCAAACCAAGGATATGTAAAGGCAGTTTCCATTCCAAGGCTAAATAGGTTTAAGAAGAAATTTCCAACCTTGCTGAAAAAAGGAGCGCATTGATTTGGTGTTTTTGGGTCAGCTAGTTAGAAAACCTCTAAAAATGTTGTACAGAAATAGGGGTTAAAATGATTTTTATTATATGAAAAAACTCCTATTTTTTGTTATGTACTTAACAAGATTATATAAAGTGTCCTCAAAGAAATGTGATAATACAAGAACTAAATCATCCACCAGATAAACAACAAAAGGAACTCTATTCTTTTTATAAACGAATCAAAAAGAGATAGGCAAACCTTGTTTGTTTTCCTTTTTATTGAACAGGTGCCTTTTGATAATAATGCATCGGAAAGGGCAATACGTAATGTAAAAGTAAAGCAAAAAATATCAGGACAGTTTAAAAAAGTACAAGCTGCACAAAATTTTGTTAAAATACCTTCTCTGATAGATACAACTATCAAAAACGGAATCAATGTCATATCAGCACTGAATTTAATCACTGATTAGTTACAAAATTGTTTTAGAAAAATAAAGTAATTATACCGAAGTTTCACATCAATAAAAACTTTATAAACAGTGCGTTTTAAATTAAAATACCTTATGAATTTGTAGTTAAAAACTACTATTTTTACAGTTGATTAAACCATTTCTAAATGAGTAAACAACTTATAGAATGTGTACCAAACATTAGCGAAGGACGAGATATTGTAAAAATACATACAATTGCAAATGTTGTAAAAACGGTAGAGGGTGTTACACTTTTAGAGATTGATCCTGGAAAAGCTACAAACAGAACTGTCATTACTTTTGTTGGCGAACCAAAACAAGTTATTGAGGCTGCATTTTTACTTATTAAAAAAGCATCAGAGGTCATAGATATGAGCAAACATAGGGGTGAGCATCCAAGATTTGGAGCAATAGATGTTTGCCCACTGATACCCATTGCAAATATTTCTATGGAAGAAACGGTGGCATACGCCCACCAATTAGGAAAACGTGTTGGAAATGAGTTAGGAATTTCAGGATATTATTATGAGAATGCAGCAACCACTGAAGAAAGAAAAAACCTTGCAACAGTCCGTTCAGGAGAATATGAAGGCTTAAAAGAAAAATTATCTAAACCCCATTGGAAACCAGATTTTGGACCAACGTCATATAATCAACAAATTATTTTATCTGGAGTAACCGCAATTGCTGCACGCAATTTTTTAATTGCTTATAATGTAAATTTAAACTCAACTTCTACAAAACATGCAAATGCTATTGCTTTTGAAATCAGAGAATCTGGTAGCATAAAACGTGAAGGAAATCCAATTACAGGAAAAAAAATACTTGATAAAAAGGGTGAACCCATTCGTATTCTAGGGAAATTAAAAGCGGTAAAAGGAATAGGTTGGTTTATTGAAGAATACGGAATAGCACAGGTATCCTATAATCTAACCAATATCAACATTACTTCTATGCACGAAGTTTTTTACGAAACCGTAAAAGCTGCTACAAAAAAAGATTTACAGGTAACAGGTTCAGAATTAGTCGGTTTAGTTCCGTTAAAAGCCATGTTAGATGCTGCTGATTTTTTTCTTAAAAAACAAAAGAAATCATTAGCAATTAGTGAAAGCGAAAAAATAAAAATAGCCGTAAAATCTTTAGGTTTAGATGATTTAAAACCATTCAATCCGCAAGAAAAAATCATAGAATATGCCATGAATTCTGATACCAATAAAAAACTATTGTTATAGAAAATAGCTACTTTAATGGACACTAAAATTTAATTTTTTGAAATCAGAAACTGTAGAAATTATCCCTTTTGAAGAAAAGTATGCGATACATTTTTATAACCTAAATGTAGCATGGTTAGAAAAATATTTTTATGTAGAGCCTTATGATAAAAAGGTTTTAAGCAATCCTAAAAAATATATTATTGATTTAGGTGGATATATTTTTTTCGCCAAATATAATACTGAGATTATTGGAGGGGTGTACGACAAATTTCCCTTTAATGAGAATTTTTAAAATATCGGTTCTTTCAAACCCTTGATTTTGTTGACTTATTACTTTTTAAAAAAACGGAGTTATTAACAAAAAGGGAAATTTGTCGTACACCCTATTGGAGTTGTATCACTGATCAATCAAAAATCATTTTTTGAATTAAGTAAAATGGCTGTTTTACCAAAATACCGAGGGTTAAAAATGGGTCAAAAATTGATAGATTACTGTATTGCTTTTGCAAAAAATCAATCGTGGAAAAGTATTACTTTGTATTCTCATAAAAAGTTAGTTCCAGCAATTGCACTCTACAAAAAAGTAGGTTTTAAAGAAATTCCTTTGGAAGAAAATTCACACTATGAAAGATCCAATATAAAAATGTTACTTAAATTGTAAAAGACTCAAGTACTTTAGTACATAATAAAATAGAGAGAATTGAAAAATTAGTGTTATTGGTGATCATAGCTTTTGTGTGGTGTTATAAAATTGGTATTTATCTACACAAATTAAAACCTATAGTAATCAAAAAACATGGCAGAAAAGCTAAATCTATATTCAAATATGGACTAGATTACATTTCAAACTGTTTGTTAAACTCTGTAAATCAAAATTTTATCAATTTAACCCAGTTTTTGTCATGTACTTGAGAATTATTTCACTCTACTGATGGTTAATCCATCTCGTATTGGCAACAAAACAGTTTCTATTCTTTCGTCAGAATTTAAAAGCTTATTATACGCTAGCAGTGTTTTTGTGTCCTCGTCTTTTGGGTCTAAAGTTTGTATTACTTTTCCACTCCAAAGTACATTGTCAGACAAAATAATGCCGCCTTTATTCATTTTATGAATGATTAAATGAAAGTAATTTATATAATTCGACTTATCGGCATCTATAAAAACGAGGTCGAATTTTTCATTAATTGTTGGAATAATCTCTAATGCGTCTCCAATAAACTGTTTTATTTGGTTTCTATAGCCCGATTTCTGAAAATATTTTTGTTGCAATTCTTCTAACTCTTCATTTTTATCAATTGTAAATAATTGCCCTTTTTCTGATAATCCTTCTGCTAAACAGATTGCTGAATATCCTGTATAAGTACCTATTTCTAAAATTTTTTTTGGCTGAATTAATTTAGAAATCATTGACAAAACTCTTCCTTGAAATGCACCACTTAACATTCTTGGATTTAATACTTTTTGCCAAGTTTCTTTACTTAATTCTTGTAGAATTTTAGGTTCTTGTTGAGAATGTTCTACACTATATTCATCTATTTCTTCTGGTAAAAACTGCATATTTATAGTCCTATCGTGTCCTAAATAAATTGAAAATATTTTCTTTGGGTAACTTTGTTGAATTCTTACTAGAATTATTTTGTAGTTTTAAAACACTTCAAACCTCCCACTTTAACTTATTTCTTCCCCCAAGAATCACGCAATCCAACCGTTTTATTAAACACTAAATGATTAGATTTAGAATCATCATCTACATTAAAATATCCCAAACGTTGAAACTGAAAACGCTCTCCAACCTTTGCCGATTGCAAACTAGGTTCTACAAAAGCAGTTATTTTTTCTAGTGAATTCGGATTCACAAACTCCATAAAATTGGTGTCTTTATGAGCGTCTGGAGCTTCATCTAAAAACAATCTGTCATAGGCTCTAATCTCTGCTTTTACAGCATGTTGTATAGAAACCCAATGCAAGGTTCCTTTCACTTTACGCTTGCTTTCTTCCGTTCCACTACCCGATTTTGTTAACGGATCGTATGTACAATGAATTACGGTAATATTTCCATATTTGTCCTTTTCACAACTTATTGCTTTAATAAAATACGCATTTTTTAAACGAACTTCTTTTCCTAATTTTAAACGGAAAAATTTCTTGTTGGCTTCCTCTCTAAAATCTTCACGTTCAATATAAATCTCTCTAGAAAAAGGGACTTCTCTTGTACCTGCACTTTCATCTTCAGGATTGTTCTCTGCAATCAAAATTTCTTCCTGTCCTTCAGGATAATTATCAATAATCACTTTTACAGGGTCTAAAACGGCCATCACTCTATTAGCAGTTTTGTTTAAATCCTCACGAATTTTAAACTCCAACAAAGCAACATCAATCACGTTTTCTCGTTTAGAAACACCCACAGTTTCTATAAAATTTCTGATAGAAGCAGGCGTATAACCACGTCTTCGTAAACCCGAAATAGTTGGCATTCTAGGATCATTCCAACCAGAAACAACGCCTTCATCTACCAGTTTTAACAACTTACGTTTACTCATAATGGTGTAGCTTAAGTTTAAACGAGAAAACTCACGTTGTTTTGGCAAATTCGGATATTCAGACTTGCCATATTCATAGATATGATCACGAAACCAATTGTATAATTCACGGTGAGGTTTAAACTCCAAAGAACACAAAGAATGTGAAATTTGTTCAATATAATCACTCTCCCCGTGCGTCCAATCGTACATTGGATAGATGCACCAATCATTGCCTGTTCTGTGATGCGATTTTTTTAAAATACGATACATTAACGGATCACGCATCAGCATATTGGGCGATGCCATATCAATTTTTGCACGTAAAACATGCGTTTCTTCATCAAACTCGCCATTTTTCATTCGGTTAAACAAGCCTAAATTCTCTTCAACAGATCTGTCTCTAAACGGACTATTAGTACCCACTTCAGTAGGTGTTCCTTTTTGAATACGCATTGCTTCAGAAGATTGGCTGTCTATATACGCTTTTCCGTCTTTAATTAGCTGAACCGCCCAATCATACAATTGCTGAAAATAATCAGAAGAATACAATTCATTTGCCCATGTATACCCCAACCAAGCAATATCTTCCTTAATTGCATCTACATATTCTTGCTCTTCTTTTGCAGGATTTGTATCATCAAAACGCAAGTTGACAGGAGCATTGTATTTTTCGCCCAAACCAAAACTAATTCCAATGGCTTTGGTGTGTCCAATATGCAAATAGCCGTTAGGTTCTGGCGGAAAACGAAAACGCAAATTGGCTGTTGGCATTCCGTTTGCCAAATCCTCCTCTATAATTTGTTCAATAAAATTGAGTGATTTTTTTTCCTCAGTCATTCTCTAAAAGTTGAAACACAAAAT
>JBMYWO010000104.1:0-427 GCA_049607505.1 Polaribacter sp. | reverse complement strand
TTGCAATCTTTTGCTCGTGCCTCACAAAAGGATTTCCACTGCAATCCCTAACGCACATTTCGTTATTTCATCAAAAATGTAACAAAACAAAAAAATAATCAACTTATAAGAAAATCAAATCTTAAAAAATGAACAAACCTTTACATTATACCTGTCCAAAATGCAATAGCAAACACTATAAAGTTGGACAAATGCGAGCAACAGGAGGAAGATGGTCTAAAATTTTTGACATTCAAAACGCAAAATTTACCAGTGTTACCTGCAAGCGTTGTAGTTATACCGAGTTTTATAAAGCAGACACCAGTGCATTAAGCAATATTTTTGACTTTTTTACAAATTAAAATTGCTGACCTTCTTTGAGTATATTTGTGCTTTTAATTGATAAGCAAAATAAATTTTGGGAATTATAAAAGTAAACAACATTAAA
>JBMYWO010000103.1:0-6863 GCA_049607505.1 Polaribacter sp. | reverse complement strand
AAAAGGAAACTTTACAATGGTATACTGAATCTATCAGTATTAAAGTCCAAAAAAACTTACTACAAATCGGTTGTGATTCCTTAATCAAAGATTCGAGAAAAAAAATTCAAAAAAACTTTACGGAAGAAAAATATATACTGTTGTCCCTCAATGTATATAGATGCCAAAGATACAACAATTTATTCGTTTACAAACGACTACAAACAATTACAACCGAAAGTAATTGTTTTACAACCGAATAAAACTTGCATAGTGTTACATCTTTGCAGTGTCAAATGTATACTGAATTCATTTTAGTAACGAATTGACAAACATAAATTATAAACATACACTTATTTACAAAAAAGTGTTTAAAACCTTATCTTATGAATACGTTAAGAAACAAAGTACAATTAATTGGAAACTTGGGAAAAGACCCAGAAATTATTACTTTAGAAAGTGGTAAAAAACTAGCAAAATTTTCTATGGCTACAAATGAAAGTTATAAAAACGCCCAAGGTGAAAAAATAGAGAATACACAATGGCACAATATTGTAGCATGGAATAAAACCGCAGAAATTATTGAAAAATATCTTGCAAAAGGACATGAAGTTGCCATTGACGGAAAATTAACTTCTCGTTCTTATCAAACCAAAGAAGGCGAAAAAAGATACATTACAGAAGTTGTTTGCAACGAATTGCTGATGTTGGGAAATAAATAGAGAGGTGCTACATAGGTCAATATTTAGTTTTTAAAGAAGCCGAAGAAGTTATCAATACCCTTTTAATATTAAGCAAATAGAACGTGTCTGTCATCACTATGGTCAACGTTTAGAGCAAGAACAACTCAAAGCAATTTAGTGAAATTTGCCGTACATTTCCCGTAAATCCGTCATCTACTTTTCAATCAAAAATGAATTGGATTGATTAACTTTGCGTTTTTCTACAAAATCTACTTTTTTTGAAAGACCAAGAATACATAGAAGTTTACGGCGCAAGAGTTCATAATTTAAAAAATATTGATGTAAAAATTCCACGAGAAAAATTGGTTGTGATTACTGGTTTAAGTGGAAGCGGAAAATCTTCTTTGGCTTTTGATACTATTTATGCCGAAGGTCAAAGACGCTATATAGAAACATTTTCTGCCTATGCTAGGCAATTTTTAGGCGGATTAGAAAGACCCGATGTTGATAAAATTGACGGACTTTCGCCCGTAATTTCCATAGAACAAAAAACCACTAATAAAAGTCCACGTTCTACTGTGGGAACGATTACTGAAATTTACGATTTTCTTCGTTTATTATTTGCTAGAGCTGCTGATGCCTATTCATACAATACCAACGAAAAAATGGTCAGCTATTCTGACGAGCAAATAAAAAAGTTGATTCTTACTGATTTTGCTGATAAAAAAATAGCCGTTTTAGCACCATTAATCAAATCTAGAAAAGGACATTACAGAGAGCTTTTTGAGCAAATTTCTAAACAAGGTTTTGTACGTGTTCGTGTAGATGGCGAAATAAAGGAAATTGAAAAAGGCATGAAATTAGATCGTTACAAAACCCATGATATTGAGGTTGTAATTGATAGATTAGCAATAAATAAATCTTCAGAAAAAAGACTGGAAGAAACCATAAAAACAGCCTTGTATTCTGGAAACAATATTATGATGGTGATTGATATTGAGAGCAATCAACCACGCTATTTTAGTAGGGAATTGATGTGTCCAACCACAGGAATTGCCTATCCAAATCCAGAACCCAATACTTTTTCTTTTAACTCGCCAAAAGGAGCTTGTAATCATTGCAATGGATTGGGGATTACTCATGAAATAAATTTACAAAAAGTAATTCCAGATGATACGATTTCCATAAAAAATGGTGGTATTATTCCTTTAGGTGAACAGAAAAATAGTTGGATTTTTAAACAGCTTGAAAATATTGCAGAACGATACAAATTCAAATTAACAGACCCCATAAACAAAATTCCAAAAGAAGCTAAGAAAATTATTTTACATGGTGGAAATGAGACTTTTAAGATTCAATCTAAATCTGTTGGCGTAACAAGAAATTATAAAATTGATTTTGAAGGAATTGTTGCTTTCATCAATAGTCAATATAAAAATGCAGAAAGCACTTCTATAAAACGGTGGGCAAAAGGGTTTATGGAAGAAGTTTCTTGCGCAACTTGTAGCGGAAAACGATTGAAAAAAGAAGCACTTCATTTTAAAATTATCGACAAAAATATTAGTGATTTAGCGCAAATGGATGTTGCAGAATTGGCTAATTGGTTTCAAAATATAGAAAAAAAATTATCAAAAAAACAACGAACAATTGCTTCAGAAATTTTAAAAGAAATCAAAACTAGAATCAATTTTTTACTAGATGTTGGTTTGGATTATTTAGCTTTAGATAGAACTTCAAAATCGCTTTCTGGTGGTGAAGCACAACGTATTCGATTGGCAACACAAATAGGTTCTCAACTGGTTGGTGTTTTATATATTTTAGACGAACCCAGTATTGGTTTGCATCAACGTGATAATCAAAAATTGATAGATTCTTTGGTAAAATTACGCGATATTGGAAACTCTGTTATTGTGGTAGAACATGATAAGGAAATGATTGAACATGCAGATTTTGTGTTTGATATTGGTCCAGGTGCAGGAAGACATGGAGGCGAAATTGTGAGCGAAGGAACTTTTAAAAACTTAAAAAAGCATCGTACATTAACTGCTGATTATCTAACAGGAAAAAAGCAAATTGAAGTTCCAAAAAAACGTAGAAAAGGAAATGGAAAATTCATCAAATTAAAAGGTGCAACGGGCAATAATTTAAAAAATGTTTCTGTTGAATTTCCACTTGGAAAAATGATTTGTGTTACAGGCGTTTCAGGAAGCGGAAAATCGACTTTAATTAATGAGACTTTATATCCTATTTTAAACGCTCATATTTACAGAGGTGTAAAAAAACCAATGCCTTATAAAAAAATTGAAGGTTTAGAACATGTTGATAAAGTGATTGATATCGATCAGTCTCCAATTGGTAGAACACCACGCTCCAATCCTGCCACATACACAAAAACATTTGATGAAATTAGAAGTTTGTTTGCCAAAACTCCAGAAGCTGCCATTAGAGGTTATAAGCCTGGACGATTTTCTTTTAATGTAAGAAGCGGGCGTTGTGAAACCTGTCAAGGCGGTGGTGTTCGTGTCATTGAAATGAATTTTTTACCCGATGTTCATGTAGAGTGCGAAACCTGCCAAGGCAAGCGTTTTAACAGAGAAACGTTAGAAATTAGATACAAAGGAAAATCAATTTCTGATGTATTAAATATGACGATTGAAGATGCTACCCACTTTTTTGAAAGCATTCCTAAAATCTACAGAAAATTAAAAACTATTAAAGATGTTGGTTTGGGTTATATTACTTTAGGTCAGCGATCTACAACACTTTCTGGAGGCGAAGCACAACGTATAAAATTGGCTTCAGAACTTTCTAAAAGAGATACAGGAAATACCTTTTATATTTTAGATGAACCTACAACTGGATTGCATTTTGAAGATATTAGAGTGTTGATGGAAGTTCTAAATAAATTGGTTATTAAAGGAAATACGGTTCTAATTATTGAACACAATTTAGATGTTGTAAAACTTGCAGACTATATTATAGATGTGGGTATGGAAGGTGGAAAAAAAGGCGGAAAAATTTTATGTACAGGAACTCCAGAGGAAGTTGCAAAACATACAAGAAGCTATACTGCCAAGTTTTTGAAGAAAGAGTTAAAAAGTGCTATTTAATAAATAGGTAGATTCAACAAGCAAATACAAGATTATTAAACGACAAAAAAGCTAATATTAAATGCCTTATACAAACGTTTCTTGTTCTTATTAAAGTAGATTATAATGAAATTTACAAAAAATATATTTTTATTCAGTTTTTTCATAATCACTTATTTTTCTTGTGAAAAAAAAGAAGTTACTCAACAAGAGGTTGTTGAAATTCTTCCAGAAAATAAACTTCCTCAAGTAGCTATAAACACCAACGGGTCAGAAATTGTTGACGAGCCAAAAATTAATGCTCAAATGACAATTACTGTAAATGACGAAGTTGATTATGAGGGTGCTATTGGAATAGAAATTAGAGGTTCCTCTTCTCAGTTTTTTCCAAAAAAACAATTTGGTTTTGAAACTAGAGATGCAGCTAATGAAGATATAAACGTTTCGTTATTGGGTTTTCCTGAAGAGGAAGATTGGATATTGTATGCTCCTTATAGTGATAAATCGCTGATGCGAAATATATTAATCTATGATTTATCCAGAGAAATTGGGCGTTATGCTAGTAGGGCAAAATTTGTAGATGTAAGCATAAACGGGTCGTATAATGGAGTGTATGTGTTAATGGAAAAACTGAAAAGAGATAGTAATCGTATTGATATTAATAAACTAAAAAATGATGAGAATAGTGGCGAAGATCTTACTGGAGGATATATTCTTAAAATTGATAAAGCAGGAGGTTCTAATGAACTATTATACACGAGTACAAATTCTATAACATCTGCCTACAATCCAAATCATGCTAATTCAGGACAAAAAATTCATTTCTTATATAATACGCCAGATGAAGATGATATTACAACGGAACAAAAAACGTATATAGGTAATTATTTAGCTTCTTTTGAAAATGCTTTGGCAAGTAACGATTTTACAAATCCAACTACAGGATATGCTGCGTATATAGATACTGAAAGTTTTATTGAATTCTTTTTATTGAACGAATTATCCAACAATGTAGATGGTTACAGATTAAGTACTTGGCTTACAAAAGATAAAAATGAAAAACTGAAGATGGGGCCTATCTGGGATTTTAATTTAGCCTTTGGAAATGCAGATTATTGTAGTGGTGAATCCACCAATGTTTGGACATATAAATTTAATGAGCGTTGCCCTGAAGATTTTTGGCAAATCCCGTTTTGGTGGGAACGTCTATTGGAAGACCCTGCATTTGTATCACAATTAAAATCGCGTTGGACAGAATTAAGAAGTGGTGCATTTTCTAACACAGCCATTTCGCAGAAAATAGATGGATATACTGAAATACTTACATTGTCAAACGGTATTCAAGAAAATTTTGAAAAATGGAAAATTTTAGGGCAATACGTATGGCCAAATAATTTTGTAGGAAATACCTATGCTGAAGAAAGAAACTATCTTATCAATTGGATTAATGATAGAATACGTTGGTTGGATACTGAAATTTCTAGGCTATAAAAAATGGAACGCTTATATTTCAAAACCTGACAGATGGGACTGCCAGGTTTAAAATATACGAATTATAAACTTTGTTCTATTTCATCTTTAGGACCAACAATAATTTTATCATACGACCTCATTCCTGTTCCTGCGGGTATTTTCTTACCAACAATTACATTTTCTTTCAATCCTTCTAAGGTATCTATTTTACCATTCACAGCAGCTTCGTTTAAGACTTTTGTTGTCTCTTGGAAAGATGCCGCAGAAATAAACGATTTTGTCTGCAACGATGCTCTAGTAATACCTTGCAACACTTGTTCCGCTATTGCTGGTTGTGCATCTCTAGCGACTACTAAATTCTTATCATTTCTTCTTAATAAAGAATTTTCATCTCTTAACTGACGTGCAGAAATAATTTGTCCTGCTTTTAAGTTTTCAGAATCTCCAGCATCTTCAACAACTTTCATACCGTAAATAGCATCATTTTCTTTGATGAAATCATTTTTATGAGCTAATTGATTTTCTAAAAATAAAGTATCTCCAGAATCAATAATCTTCACTTTACGCATCATTTGACGAACGACTACTTCAAAATGTTTGTCATTAATTTTTACACCTTGCAAACGATATACTTCTTGAATTTCATTCACTAAATATTCTTGCACTGCAGAAGGGCCTTTAATTCTTAAAATATCTGAAGGAGTGGTTGCCCCGTCTGATAATGGCATTCCTGCTTTGATAAAATCGTTTTCTTGTACTAAAATCTGATTGGATAGTTTTACCAAATATTTGCTAATTTCACCTGTTTTCGACTCAACGATAATTTCTCTATTCCCACGTTTTATTTTTCCGAAAGAAACCACGCCGTCAATCTCTGAAACCACAGAAGGGTTTGAAGGATTACGTGCTTCAAACAACTCTGTTACACGAGGCAGACCTCCTGTAATATCTCCTGCTTTTCCAGATTTACGAGGTATTTTTACCAATGTTTTACCACTTTCTACTTGCTCTCCGTCGTCAACCATTAAGTGAGCGCCTACTGGTAAACTGTATGAACGCAGAGCATTACCATCTTTATCTTCAATAATCAAAGAGGCAATAATTTTCTTATTTTTAGAATCGGTAATTACCTTTTCTTGGAAACCAGTTTGTTCATCAATTTCTACAGAATAATTCATACCCTGTTCTAAATTATCGAACTTCACTTTTCCACCAAATTCAGAAACAATCACTCCATTAAATGGATCCCATTGACAAACTACTTCACCTTTTTTGATGGATTTTCTACCTTTATTAAAAATATAAGAACCGTAAGGAATAATATTTGTACTCAACGTAATTCCTGTTTTCTTATCTTTCACCTTAATTTCAGCAGTTCTTGAAATTACAATATCTACATCATTTCCATCATTATCTTTACCTTCTACAGTACGTAAATCTTCTATTGTAACTTTACCATCAAACTTTGCAATTAATTTGTTTTCTTCTGAAATATTTCCAGCCACACCACCAACGTGGAATGTTCTTAATGTCAATTGTGTTCCAGGTTCACCAATAGATTGTGCGGCAATTACACCCACAGCTTCACCTATTTGAACTTTGTTATGAGTAGATAAACTCTGTCCATAACATTTTGCAC
>JBMYWO010000102.1:0-6892 GCA_049607505.1 Polaribacter sp. | reverse complement strand
CATTTCACGTGCTTTTCTTGCAGCATGACGTGCTTGGGCGGCTAAAATTACTTTCTGTACAATGGTTTTTGCATCATTCGGATTTTCCTCTAAATAATTAGTTAACATTTCCGAAACTGCTTGAGACACCGCAGAGGTAACCTCACGATTTCCCAACTTGGTTTTGGTCTGACCTTCAAACTGTGGTTCTGCAACTTTTACCGAAATAATAGCCGTTAATCCTTCACGAAAATCATCACCCGCAATTTCAAATTTTACATTTTTTAGCAAACCCGAATTATCTGCATATTTTTTTAACGTTCCCGTCAAACCACGTCTAAAGCCTGATAAATGTGTTCCGCCTTCATGGGTATTGATATTATTGACATAGGAATGCAAATTCTCTGCATACGAAGTATTATAGACCATAGCCACTTCTACAGGAATTCCATTTTTTTCGCCTTCCATAGCAATCACATTCGCCGTTAATTGCTCACGGGTAGAATCTAAATATCTGATAAATTCAGGCAAACCTTCTGTGCTATGAAAGGTTTCAGTAATATGATTTCCTTCATCATCTGTATTTCGTTTGTCCGTTAAAGTAATGGTAATTCCTTTATTTAGATAGGATAACTCACGTAAACGAGTGGATAAAGTATCATAATTATATTCTGAAATTTGTGTGAAAATTGATTTATCTGGAGTAAAAGTTACAATAGTTCCCGTAAAATCCGTTTCGCCAATTGTTTTCACAGGATATAACGTTTTTCCTTTGGAATATTCTTGTTGCCAAATTTTCCCTTCTTTATGCACTGTTGCCGTCAGATGTTCCGATAATGCGTTTACACAGGAAACTCCCACACCGTGCAACCCTCCAGAAACTTTATAGGAATCTTTGTCAAATTTACCACCTGCCCCAATCTTTGTCATTACCACCTGCAACGCAGAAACACCTTCTTTTTTGTGAATGCCAACAGGTATTCCACGACCATTATCTTTAGTAGTAATGGAATTGTCTTCATTAATAATAACATCAATTTTATCACAATGACCGCCCATTGCTTCATCAATTGAGTTATCTACAACTTCATATACCAAATGATGTAAACCACGCACGCCAACATCGCCTATATACATCGACGGGCGCATTCTTACGTGTTCCATTCCCTCTAATGCCTGAATACTTGAGGCATCATAATTGTGTTTTTTTTCTTCGCTCATTATAGTTTAAATTATGTCATTGCGAGGAACGAAGCAATCTGTTTATTAATTTCTTTTGTTTTAATAAGATTGCTTCGTTCCTCGTAATGACGATTCCCAAATCATAAAAAAAAATCGCCTTTAAAAAGACGAATTTAATCATATCAAATTTACAAAATTTATAGGGTATTTAAAAGTTTTTATATAGATGAGTGATGAAATTATTAACATTTGTTAATTACGAGAAAGTGTCTTAAATCGACTAAAATGATGCTTGTATTGAATTTCTGTTTTTTAATGGTTGGTTGGTTTTTGTAAAAATAAAAAAACCTCGCAGAAGCGATTTTTTATCCTTGTATTTGATGTGAAAGATTGCTAAACCATTTCTTATCTAGTCGATTTAAAAATAGGTTTTCGAGAATTTACTTTTTTGTATCTAAATCACTTAATAAAACACTTGATTTTAGATGGTAAAAGAATCCATATCTTCTAAAAATCCAAACTTTTTTCGTATTTTTTGCTGACTTTCTTTATTTAATATTATAGAACTGTTAATAATTAACTCATTCATTTGGTTTAATCTAAAGAATTCCCCGAAGCTCTGCCTCAATGGTCAAAAGGAAAGTTTGAAAACTTGAGGTTTTCATAAAACTAAAAATAAAAGTCGTTTTGTGAAGTGAAAATTATTGTGGATACAAATATAATTTTCAGCGGACTTTTGAGTCAAAATGGAACAATTAGCGACCTTTTATTAGATTCTTCCGAAGTATTTGATTTTTATTCACCAACGTTTGTACTCGAAGAACTTAAAAATCACAAAACAGATTCCCCATTCAAATTGGTCGTTAAAACCTCACTAAATAGATTGAAAAAAGGACGTAAGGCTTTATAACTTTTATCTAATTCTGATAAAAAATCTGCCGATAAAACTTCAGCATCTGTAAAATTTCTTACAGCAATAAAACCTTTTTTACGCAACAAATCTATATCTGGGTGTTCTTTATCAAAACCTCTTGGAGCAGATTTTAACGCTTCGCCTTCAAACTTTCCTCCAAAATAGTTGATATAATTTTTATCCTTTAAAATTTTACGAAACTCCGTAGCGTCCAATTCAATTTCTTTTCGAATTCTAAATAAATCTTCCTTATTAGGCTCCCAAAAACCACCCGCTAAAAAAGACTCTCCAGGTCTGATACGTAAATAATAACCACCACGTAAGGCTTTTCCTAATCTAGAAAATGAACCTGCAAAATGTGGTTGGTATGGCGTTTTATCTTTTGAAAAACGGACATCTCTATAAATTCTAAATAATTTAAAGGCATCTATTTCATCATACTTTTCTAAATCCTTTCTAATAGCCGCATACAATTCTTTAGCATTGTCTTGCGCTTTTTTAAATGTGGGTTTGGTTGCTGCAAACCAATCTCTATGATTATTCTTTTTAAGGTCTTTTAAATATTGAAGACTTGATTTTTGAAATTGCATACAATAAAATATTTTGAAAGTGAAATTTACAAAAAAGAAATTGAAAATAATTTATACAAGAAACTAAACACCTACAACAACTTCGCCATAGCTTCTTTAATAATTTCAGTATTTCGAATTCTATTAGCAGTATTTTTAGTTTTTTGACTTTGAATCATTTGACGCATCAAATTAATCATCACTTTATCAAAATTAAATTGCTTGTATTGATTTCCTTTTACAACCATATCATCAACTAAATTTTTAATAGCTTCTGTATTGTTGCTTTCAGAAATCTGTTTAAACGCTTTTTGATACAATGCTTTTGTAGCATCAGCTCCTGTTAAAAACATTCCTGATAATACATTTTTTGCTATAAAAGGCAATTCTTTTTCGTCTTTTTCCTCAATAAAAATACGGGTTAAAGGCGTTGCTAGTATTTTTCTAATTTCGTCTGGTAAGTTTTTTGATTTGTTGATTGCCAATTGTTTATCTACATAATACATCGCTACCAAACCTTTTCCTAACACTGAATACGATTTACTTTCTAGCGCTTTTGTAAATATGGGTTTTAATGCTGGGTCTGTTAATTTCCCTAAAGTTTCTATGGCAGCTGCTTGCACCAATGTCTTTTTATCTTGATTGGCAATTTGCATAATTTTATTAATCACTGCTTTTTTAGAAAATTTATTAATTAAATCAATTTTTTCTAAAGCCAGTATTCTAATTTTATAAGACTTATCGCTCATTGCATTGGCAACGGCATTAAAAGCCACTTTATCATCTTGTTTTTTGGCAACTTCTAGCAACGCTTCTCTTCTATGCGAATAGTTTTCAGCATTTTTTAATTGAAAAATATAATCGCTCAATACTTTATTCTCATTGATTTCGCATAACAAAACACCATCTGCATTTACTTGAATAAAAGTGGGTTGCTTGGTGTATGGAAAGGTAAATGATGCGTCTTTTTCTTTTACAAAAACATGATGACGTGTTTTTCTTCCATTCTCAAAAATATCAATAGCAAAGGGAAATTGAAACGTTGCTCTTTGATTTTGAACAATGTTTACAGTAACTGTTTTTCGTAAAGTATTATAATCATAGGAAATATCAATTTTTGGATGTCCGCTACCAAAATACCATTGATTAAAAAACCAATTTAAGTCTTTTCCTGTTATTTTTTCAAAAGCCAAACGTAGCTGATGTACTTCTGCGGATTTATATTGATATTCAGTTAAATAATAGTTTAAACTTGTATAAAATGCTTCATCGCCTACATATTTTCTTAAGATGTGTAAAATAGCACCCCCTTTATTATAGCTAACCAAATCAAACATATCTTCTTTATCATCATAATAAAAACGAACTAAATCTTTTTCATAATTCTGACCATTTTTATAGGCTTGCACATTTTCATACAGATGCATATCTGCATCTAATTTTCCGTACTTATATTCTCGCCATAAATACTCGCTATAATTGGCAAAAGATTCGTTTAAGGTTAGGTTAGACCAACTTTCTGTAGTTACTAGATTGCCAAACCAATGGTGAAAGATTTCGTGGGCAATGGTATTTTCCTGCACATTTTCGTCAATTAATTGTCCTGGTTTTTGGTAGGCTTGTTCGCCATGAATTACGGCAGTTGTGTTTTCCATAGCTCCGCTAACATAATCTCTACCCACAATTTGACTATATTTATTCCAAGGATATGCTACGCCTAATTTATCAGCAAAAAAACCAATCATTTCTGGTGTGTTGCCAAAAATATCTTTTGCATACGATGCATATGCTGTTTCTACATAATAATGTATAGGAATATTTTTATACGAATCTTTGATAATTTCATACTCGCCAATTCCCATAAAAAATAAATAGGGAGCGTGTTTTTTATCAAATTTCCAATAATCAGTTCTTAAATTATTATTTTTAGTTTGACTTACTAACTTTCCGTTAGACAGTGTTTTAAATTTATTTGGAACCGTAATGTATATTTCTTGTGAAGTTTTTTGATTGGGTGCATCAATTGTTGGAAACCAACAACTGCTTGCTTCAGTTTCACCTTGTGTCCAAATTTGTGTAGGCTTATTTTTGTCTAATCCATCTGCATTTATAAAATACAAACCTTTTGCGCTTGTGATTGCTGCACTTCCTTTTTGTTTTACTTTTTCTGGACGTGCAGTATATTTTATATAAAGTGTAAATTCTTCGTCCTTTTGATACTTTTTTGGCAAATCAACAATCAATTCAAAATTATTATAATTATAATTCAATTTTTGATTATTCATAGAAACTTGATGAATAAGCATTGCTTTGGCATCTAAAGTGATTTTTTGGGTGGGATAAAAATGAGGCTTTGCAGTAATCCAAGCTTCGCCATTGAGTTGTTTTTCGGCAAAATTAAAATCCACTTTTAGTTTTGTATGAACTAAATTGTGGATTTTATCTCTTTCGGGTTTGTAGCTATTGGTGTTTTGAGTGTAACTTACTGATGTAAATACAATTAAAAGAAATAGGATTATTTTTTGAGTCTTCATAAACTTTATTTTCTTAAAGCCTCAAAAATAAGAAATTAATGTGTTGAAGGTGTTAATGGGTAGTTAATATTCAGTTTTCAGTATTCAGTATTCAGTTTTCAGTCGCAGTTGGCAGTATTCAGTCGCAATCGCAGTTTTCAGTCACAGTTGCTCAACTGAATACTGCGACTGTAAACTGAATACTGAATACTGAAAACTGAACACTAAATTTTTCCTTTAAAAATAGCACTAAACTGTTCTAAATTAACATTATCTCCGTCAATTTTTATATTGTTCATCATCTCTATAATCTTTCCAGGATTCATATTTTCGCCTAATAACCTTGCTACTCCTACTCCAGCTTCTTTGCTATATCCATAAGCAATGACTTCGTCTATTGATTCAGGATTTCCAGTATAATACATATTTACGTGCATTCCTTTGGCTTTCATAGTCATTAAACTTTTATAGTCTTTATTGGTAAAAACATTTTTTAATGTATTTTTTTCAGTTTCATAAGCATCTTCATTTCCTTTTATCGGCAAGTAAACAACATTTACTTTACGAATACTTTCTAAAGTGGCTTTTGTTTCTTCAGAAACATCATCAGATTTTAATTGCAAAAAACTTGTGGGTACATCTACAGTTACAAAACCCGTTTTCTCTTGACTATCAACTAAATATTGTTGTAGTGATTTTTCATTTTTGCAAGAGCTTGCTAAAATTACTAAAACGAACATGGTTACTATTGTGGTGAATTTTTTCATACTATATGTTTTTAAACAAAGCCAAGAAATTATTTCTTGACTTTGCTTTTTTAAATTTATTTGTTACTAATTTTTACTTTAACGTCATTTTCTTTTGTAAAAGTATCTGCAATTTTAGAAAGTTTATTAATGTCTATTAAGCCTGTTAAAGATATAATTACAGATTCTGAATTTCCTTTGGTTTTCTTATCTATTCCTTTCACAAACATTAAAACTTCACTAACATAATCTTTTTTACTTCCTGTTTTTACATAAATTTTTACACGAGATTCATCCTCTTTTATTCTCATTAACTCTGTTAATTTAGAGCCTTTTATTGCAGACTTTACCATTCCGTCCATTTTGTTTGCTATGGAAACATTGTCGGTAGAAAAGATTTTTAATTCTTTTAAATCTTGAATCATTTTAAAGACTTCCATAGCTTCATTGTCATCAGATTCTACATTGAATTTTGATAAAATTTCAAAAGCATCTTTATTTACAATAATTGCATCTACTCCGTCCATTTCTTCTAAAGCATCAAACATTGATTGCCCGTAACTTAGTGCTGGTGTTATTACTAACGCGATTAATAAAATTATTTTTTTCATAATTTCTGTGTTTACTTGGTTTTACTATTTTTTACTTGGTTTATTTTACTATTTTATGTACTGTGTTTTCATACGTATATAAATGTTCAAAAGCTTTATCTCCTTTTTGAAGATTGGTAGATAGCATTTTTAATGCTTTACTTACCTGTACAAATTGCTGTTCTATTTTATATTTATCATATTCTTGTTTTCCAATAAATACACTAAACAAAAGTAGTATTGAAGCTGCTACAGAAATCCATTTCAAGTTTTTTCTTTTCGATTTTTTAGCTGTTAACTTGATGGTTTTTGTGTAGGTTTCATCTTTGGTTTTAGAAAAATACATAAACATTTGTTGGTATTCTTGCAAATGTGGCGCAACATTACTTTTTGTAAAATA
>JBMYWO010000101.1:0-7024 GCA_049607505.1 Polaribacter sp. | reverse complement strand
GAAAATTATAGAGACCGATTAGACAATCATTATATCGTTATGTTCTATTACAAAATTGCTTGTTTGTATTTTGGAATGGGTAAAAACGAGTTGTGTATTAATTATTTTGAAAAAATTATACAATCAAAAAATCTAGGTTCTGCGGAAGATTTGCAATGTTTTGCTAGAGTGTTAAATTTAATTGCGCATTATGAATGCGGTTTAGATTACGATTTTGAAAGGCAATTTTTAGACACGTATAAGTTTTTACTGAAAATGGAAAACTTGCAAGAAGTTCAAAAAGAATTTATTACTTCTATCAAAGCATTGAGCGATGTATATCCGCATCAAATAAAAAAAGAATTTAAAAAAATTCATACAAGATTAAAAAAGTTCGAAAATCATCCGTATGAAAAACGTGCTTTTTTATATTTAGATATTTTGTCTTGGCTAGAAAGTAAAATTGAAAATAAACCCATAGCATTTATTATTAAAGAAAAATCAAATCGACTTTATAAAAAATAGTAAATTAATATTTTAAAGACTTCTTTTTTATCAATATCATATTAATTGTGGTAAACCCTAAAATAATTTCCATTAAAACTTTCAGAATTAATAATAATACTATTTTTGCCTTGTGAATGTATTTATACCACATACAAAAACTACACAAGCTATCACTATAGCTAGTATTGCTATTGCAAATAGTATTCGCACTTCTACAATTATTACCCTTTAAAGGGTTATTATACATCATATCAATTCAGGTCAAATCTAATTTCGAAATAATCGAAATAAAAAATCATAAAAACATTTTCACCTATATTTATCATTAAAAAAATGAAAGTTTTAAAGTTCGGCGGTTCATCTGTCGCCAATTCAGAAAACATCCAAAAAGTATTAGCCATTGTTGGCAAAGAGTCTGAAAAACAAAAAGTTGCAGTTGTAGTCTCTGCCTTTGGAAAAACCACAAATGCCTTAATAGAAGGTGCAAATTTAGCATCAACAAAAAATGAAGGGTATAAAAAAATAGTGGAAAAGCTAGAAAAACATCATTTTGATGTTATAAAAGACTTGATTCCTGTAAAAGAGCAAAGTGCCATTATTAGCTATATAAAACAACTTTTCAATCATTTAGAAACTATCTATGAAGGGTGTTATTTATTGCAAGAATTGACACCAAAAACTTTGGCAACCATTTCTAGTTTTGGAGAATTATTGTCATCTTATATTATTGCGAAAGCGACAAACTTTCAATTTGAAACAGCTTATAAAGACAGTAGAGAATTGCTAATTGCTTCCGATAATTATTTGAGTGCGATTGTTAATTTTACTAAAACCAATAAAAATATTACAAGGTATTTTAATGGGAAAAATAAAAATGTAACACTTCTACCAGGTTTTATAGCTAGTACTTTAGAAAGAGAAACAACCACTTTAGGACGTGGAGGTTCAGACTATACTGCTGCCATTATTGCAGGAGCTATTCATGCTGATGAATTGCAAATTTGGACAGACGTTAGTGGGATGTTTACGGCAAATCCATCTGTGGTAAAACAAGCATTTCCAATTCCGCATATTTCATATCAAGAAGCTATGGAATTGTCTCATTTTGGAGCAAAGGTTATTTATCCGCCAACGATTCAGCCTGTATTAAAAAAAGAAATTCCTATTGTTATAAAAAACACTTTTCAACCCCAAGATGTTGGTACGTATATCACTAAAGAAACGAGTAATCAAAAGCCCGTAAAAGGAATTAGCCATATAGAAAACATTACTTTACTTACTTTAGAGGGAAGCGGAATGGTGGGTATTCCTGGGTTTTCAAAACGTTTGTTTGAAACACTTTCTTTTCATAATATTAATATTGTTTTAATTACACAAGCATCTTCAGAAATGTCAATTTGTATTGGTATTTCAGATGATGATGCGCAAAAAGCAAAAGAAATTATTGATACAACTTTTGAGTTTGAAATTCAGCAACAAAAAGTAAATCCTGTTGTGTTAGAACAAGATTTATGCATCATTGCTTTGGTGGGTGATAGAATGAAAAATCATCAAGGATTAAGTGGGCAAATGTTTAGTTCTTTAGGGAAAAATAATGTAAATATTAGAGCGATTGCCCAAGGTTCTTCGGAAAAAAATATTTCTGCGGTTATAGATAAAAAGGATGCAAAAAAAGCACTAAACACGTTGCATGAACAGTTTTTTGAAGAAAAAATAAAACAAATCAATCTTTTTGTAACGGGTGTTGGAAATGTTGGTGAACGCTTTTTGGCACAATTAGAGCAACAGAAAAAACATTTAAAAAATAACTTAAAACTAAACATTAGAGTTATTGGTCTTTCTAATTCTAAAAAAATGGTTTTTGACGAAAATGGAATCGACTTAAAAAAGTGGAAAGATCTTTTAGAAAATGGGGAAAGCACAAATTTAGAACGTTTTTTTAAACGTACAAAAAGTCTAAATGTAAGAAATAGTATTTTTGTAGATAATACTGCAAATCAGCAAGTTTCTGAAGTTTATGAGCAATATTTAGGAGAAAGTATTGGTGTTGTAACCTGCAATAAAATTGCATGTGCCTCTAGTTTAGAAAATTATAAAACACTAAAAACAGTCTCTAGAAAATACAACGCTCCTTTTCTGTTTGAAACCAATGTTGGTGCAGGATTACCAATAATTGATACGCTTAAAAATTTAATCAATTCTGGAGATAGAATTCATAAAATTCAAGCTGTTTTATCAGGAAGTTTAAACTTTGTTTTTAATAATTTTGATGAAAATTCAAGTTTTCATGATGTGGTTGCACAAGCACAAAAAGAGGGCTATACAGAACCTGATCCAAAAATTGATTTAAGTGGCGTAGATGTAGCTAGAAAAATTTTAATTTTAGCCAGAGAAAGCGGTTTTGATTTAGAATTATCAGACATTCAAAACAAATCCTTTTTGCCAAAAGAAAGTTTAAAAACAGATAATAACGAAGATTTTTATACATCGTTAACAGAATATGAACCCCATTTTCAAGAACTGTACAATCAAGCAAATTCTAAAAATTGCCGATTAAAATATGTAGCCGAATTTAAAGACGGAAAAGCCAATGTTGGTTTACAACATATTGCTCAAAATCATCCTTTTTATAATTTAGAAGGAAGTGATAATATTGTGTTGTTTTTTACAGATAGATATCCAGAAAATCCGCTGTTAATAAAAGGCGCAGGCGCAGGCGCAGATGTAACAGCTTCAGGTATATTTGCAGATATTATTAGAGTTGGGAATTTTTAGTATTCAGTGTTCAGTAGCAGTATTCAGTTTACAGTCGCAGTGTACAGTTTTCAGTCGCAGTGAGTGAGTACTGAAAACTGAAAAATAAAAACGAACCAAAAGACGTGGTAAAAAACTGGCTACGCAACAGAAGTACTATTGAATTTTTAGGTTTATGGGAACAAATTAATAATACAAATTTTAAAAGGGTCGAATTCGACCCCCTTTTTCAAGAAGCGGGAAACAATAGTTTTACTTTATCTCCTACTAAATGGATAAACACAACAAATTCAATTGGAATCATATTAAAAACAGGACGAGGTGGAGGCACTTATGCTCATAAAGATATTGCTTTTGAGTTTGCTTCTTGGATTAGTGCTGAATTCAAATTGTATTTAATAAAAGAGTTTCAACGTTTAAAAGATAGTGAAAACGACCGCTTAAGCTTAGAATGGAATCTTCAAAGAACCTTGTCAAAGATTAATTATCGAATTCATACTGATGCAATCAAAAAAAATATAGTACCCAATTTAGTTTCAAAAGCGCAAATTAATTTTGTGTATGCTAACGAAGCAGATTTATTGAATGTGGCTCTTTTTGGAATTACAGCAAAACAATGGAAAGATAAAAACCCCAATAATAAAGGGAATATGCGTGATGATGCAAATATAGAACAGTTAGTAGTTTTGAGTAATATGGAAAGTATAAATGCTTTGTTAATTGAACAAGGCTTATCACAAAAAGAGAGAGTGATTCAGTTAAACAATGTAGCGATTATGCAAATGAAATCGCTTTTAGGAAATAAATTGTTTAAGAAGTTAAATTAATTATGAACAGAATAAAAATTTTCACCCCCGCAACCATTGCCAATATCTCTTGTGGTTTCGACATTTTAGGTCTCTGTTTAGATACGGTTGGTGATGAAATGATTATCAGAAAAACTAAAGAAAAAGGTATTACAATCAGCAAAATTATTGGTCAAGATTTACCGCTAGAAACTAAAAAAAATGTTGCTGGAGTTGCAGGATTGGCTTTATTAGAAAAGATAGATATTGACTTTGGTTTTGATATAGAAATTCATAAAAACATAAAACCTGGGAGTGGTATAGGAAGTTCTGCTGCAAGTGCAGCTGGAGCCGTTTTTGGCATCAATCATTTATTAGGAAATCCATTTTCTTTACAAGAACTAATTCCGTTTGCTATGGAAGGAGAAAAACTAGCAAGCGGTACTGCACACGCAGATAATGTAGCTCCTGCGCTGTTAGGCGGATTTACACTGGTGAGAAGTTATCATCCTTTAGAGGTTATCAAAATTGATTCGCCAAAAGAATTATTTGCAACGGTTATTCATCCGCAGATAGAAGTGAAAACTGCTGATGCACGTTCTGTATTAAAATTGAAAATTCCTCTGAAAACTGCCATCAAACAAATGGGAAATTTAGGCGGATTAATTAGTGGTTTATATACTGAAAATTATCAATTAATTGGCAATTCGCTACACGATGAAATTGCAGAACCGTATCGTTCTATTTTAATTCCTGAATTTGATGCTGTAAAAAAAGCCTGTAAAAAAGCTGGAGCTTTAGGAAGTGGAATTTCTGGATCGGGGCCATCTATTTTTGCCTTAAGTAAAGGTAAAAAAACTGCTGAAAATGTAGCGGAAAGCATGAGCAATGTATATAAAAATATAGGAATTGATTTTGATATTCATGTGTCAAAAATTAATCAAGAGGGAATAAAAGTAATTAGTGAACAGTCTCAGTAACAGTAAACAAAACAGTAGGCAGTGAAGTTATTTTATATCTGGGTTTAAATAATCTGGTAAGGTGGGGTTGTTGGGGTCGCTAAAATCATTTCTCGGATCTCCGTCTCCGTCTGCATCTTCTTCTATGGTTAATTTTCCGTCACCGTCATCATCATTATCAATAAAATTTGCAAGTAAATCACTATCGGTATCATCATTTCTTGGGTCGCCGTCTTCATCGGGGTCTTCAAATATAGAAGG
Organism: Polaribacter sp.; assembly: GCA_049607505.1. Classification (GTDB taxonomy): domain Bacteria; phylum Bacteroidota; class Bacteroidia; order Flavobacteriales; family Flavobacteriaceae; genus Polaribacter. The sequence goes on along the minus strand of JBMYWO010000101.1, from coordinate 1,779 downwards.
AACTCCATCATTATCATGGTCTGTACCTTCAATAATATCCCATAAATTAAAGTAAAACAACAAGTTTTCATTGGGCAAAATGGCTGAACCCCCTACATTTCTATATGCTAATCCAGAAGGAATAAATAGAATACCTTTTCCGCCATTTTCATAAGTAATGGGTCCGTTATTGGTGATATTTTTTCCTCCTTTAAAATTGGTAAATCCATAAGACCAACCTCTAATAACGCTATTGAGCGTAAACCAAATTCCGCTTGTATTGCTATCAAAAGAATTACTGATACTATCTGTATCAATAATTCTTTGCCCATAATAGGTAGTAAAAACAGAATCCATAACTGTTGGAAAACCTTTTACTGGTTCGGGTGTTCCAATATTATGTACATAATAATATAGTTTGTAATCAACTTCGTTTTCGGTAACGTCCATTGTTTTTAAGTTGACATCATCAAAAAGAGCTGTCTGTCCAGAAGTCAAGGTTTTTACAGAGTCTATAGAAGTATCAAAAAAATGATTTTTTAAGAATTTAACTAGCGAATCATTATCAATTACTGCTTGTGCTTCGTGGTCAAAATCATCAACGGTCGTCGTCGTAGAATCTCCACAAGAATAAATTAGTACACTAAGAATTACGAATGCGAATACGTTTTTTATTTTAGCCATTTAATCTTAAAAATTTGATGGCGCAATTTACCATTTTTATACCTTTGTAAAAAGGCAAATGTTATTTTTTAACTTTTTTTATGAGAATTGATAAATATTTATGGTGCATTCGTGTTTTTAAAACAAGAAGTTTGGCAACGACTGCTTGTAAAAAAGGGCAAGTAAAAATTGATGATTCCAATATAAAACCTTCAAAAGAAGTATTTGGGGATGAATTGATATCGGTTAGAAAAAATCAAATTAATTATAAATTGAAGGTTTTAGATATTCCAAAAAATAGGGTTGGTGCTAAATTGGTAGATTTGTATAGAAAAGATGTAACGCCTAAAGAAGCATTTGAAAAGATGGAAGTTTTGAAATACGCAAAAGAGTATTATCGAAAAAAAGGAACGGGAAGACCTACCAAAAAAGATAGAAGATCTATTGAAAATCATACTCAAAAGGAATTATGAAAACGACTAATAATGTGATATTAAGTTCAGTCCAAATTGAACAAAAAATAAAGCGAATAGCCTATCAAATCTACGAAAGCAATCGTTCTGAAAAAGAAATTGTTGTGGCTGGAATTATAGGAAACGGATATATTTTTGCAGAAAAACTTGTTGCTATTTTACAACAAATTTCGCCCTTAAAAATACGGCTTTGCAAAGTGAACATCAACAAGAAAAAACCTTTGGAGGCAATAACTACTTCTTTAGAAATAGAAGATTATAAAAATAAATCGCTAGTTTTAGTAGATGATGTTTTAAATTCTGGTGCTACTTTAATTTATGGAATAAAACACTTTTTGAATGTTCCTTTAAAACAGTTTAAAACGGCTGTATTGGTCAATAGAAATCATAAAAAATATCCTGTAAAAGCAGACTTTAAAGGAATTTCTTTGTCAACTTCTATCAAAGAACATGTGTATGTTGAGTTTTCTAAAAATGAAGCTGTGGCTTTTTTAACCTAATAATATCCTCAATTTCTTTACAATTTCTGATATAGATTTATCATCCGTTTTAATTGTAAAATGAGCTTCTTCATAAAAAGGTCTTCTTTCAAATAGGTGTTTGGCTACAAATTCAGTAATTTTATCATCCTCTAAAGTAGCAATTAAAGGGCGTTTCTTTTTTC
>JBMYWO010000100.1:0-7058 GCA_049607505.1 Polaribacter sp. | reverse complement strand
CAAAATGATAACAATAGAGATATTGCGCTCATAAATTTTAACTTAAATAAATGTATTATGAAAAGTAATTTATTGTACTTCGCAATGTTTCTATTAGTATTGTGTTTGCCATTCAGAGGCAATGAAGAAGGGGTTCGTTGGTTATGGACAGATATTATTTGGATACCAACATCTTTTATTTTCGCATCATTGATTTGTATTGGCTTTTACCTTTTTAAGAAGGAAAGGATGAATAGAAGAAACGTTAGCTAACAATGGGTATAAAACATAGGACAGTCAGTGGTTGCCGCAAGTTTTTGGTTCTTAGCAAGCTCAGTATCGGTGGACAAGTACGCAGCTCTGATATATCCTACGTTTCATACCCGAGACCGTTGTGTTTCATTAATAAAAAGAAATGGAAATTCAAATTGAACAGACAAATGACTATCTTGAACTAGCAAAACTGAATGAATCTGTTCAAACGCTTCATCATAGATTATATCCTGAGAATTTTAAAAAATATGATTTAAGCTCTGCAACTATCTTTTTTAAAAATATTGTTGCTTCAACTGATACATATGCTTTTTTAGCGAATGTAAATTCTAAATCTATTGGTTATATCTTATGCCTTTTGCGAACCAAAAAAGAAAACGAATTTCAATACGAGAAAAAAAACACTCTATATCGACCAAATAACCGTAAATAAGGAATTTAGAAAACAAGAAATCGGAAAGATGTTAATGAATGAGGCTCTTGATTTGGCTAAAAAGTTAAAAGTAGCAGAAATCCGACTTGACAATTGGATTAAAAATGAAGAAGCAAATGGTTTTTTTAAAAGCTTAGGGTTTGAATACTATAATTCTAAGATGAAAATTTTAATATAACATTTCATATAAATCGACAGACCTTTCTGTATATTTTTAAAGTATTAAAAATGAAAAACAAGAGAATTGATTTTAATAGTATTGAATGGGAAAGACCTAGTATAGGGGTCGAACAAAAACAATTCTTGAATGGAAATCAAAGGATAAGACTTCTTCGCTTTTATGATGATTTTGTTGAAGAAGATTGGTGTGCCATGGGGCATATAGGTTATGTAAACGATGGTGAAATGACTATTAATTTCAATGGCAGTTTTGTTCAGTATAAAAAAGGGGATGGTCTGTGGATTGAAAATGGAGAAAACTATAAACACAAGGTAGTAATCACAAAAGGCAAGTTTGTTGAATTAATTATTTTTGAAATAGTATAGATTATGTATACACCCAAGCACTATAAAAACGAAAATATTGATGAAGCAATCGCATTTATTGAGCGATTTAATTTTGGAATTATGGTCACTTCTGAATCCGCTAATCCAATAGCAACCCATCTTCCTTTTGTTGTTTCAAAAAATGGTGACAATATTATTCTCACTTCTCATTTTGCAAAAGCTAACGAACAAGCCATAAATATTGAGGATAAAGAAATACTTACTATTTTTTCAGAACCTCATGCTTATGTTTCTCCAAAATATTATGATAAAAAACAAAACGTTCCTACTTGGAATTATTTGGCAGTTCACACCTATGGTAATGCTAAGATAATTGATAATGAAAAAGAAATATTTCTTGTTTTAAAACAAATGATTAGCAATTTTGATGTTGCATATTTAAACCAATGGAATGATTTGCCCTATAATTATAAGTCCAAAATGGCTAATGGTATAATTGCCTTCAAAATTACAATTGATGAAATTCAATTTAAAGAGAAATTAAGCCAGAATAAAACAAAAAAAGAGCGAAAAAGAATTAGCTCTGAATTTTCGAAAAGCAGCAATCTTAACGAAAATCGTATTGCAGAATATATGGATAAAAACTAACCGTCATATGATAAACTTCTTTACAGATGTTTTTAAATTTCACTTTGAAATTAACCAACTTATAATCAACCAAATAATTGAAAGCTCTGATAAAATTTCTCAAAAAGCTAATTTTCTATTATGTCATTCTCTTAATGCACATCAAATTTGGAATGCAAGAATTACTAATAAAAACCCTTTAGGCGTATTTGATATTCATCCCCTTAAAGCTTGTATTGAATTAGACAAATCTAATTTTGAAACAACAAAACTTATTCTTCAAAAAGAAAATTTAAAAGAAACCATTTTATACCAAAACTCAAAAGGTATAAAATTCGAAAATACTATCCAAGATATCCAATTTCACATTTCAAATCATTATTCTCATCACAGAGGACAACTAATATCTGAATTAAAACAAACCGGCATTGAACCCATCATTAGTGATTACATTTACCATAAAAGGTCGGAAATATGATATATATTACTCAATTAATCTTCATCAAACAAGGAAAGGAAAAGACATTTTTAGAATTTGAAAAGCTCGCAATTCCCCTGATGGAAAATTACAATGGGAAAATAATTTACAGACTAAGACCTTCAAAAAATGATTTTATCCAAAACAACAAGGAAACTCCTTATGAAATACATTTTATCTCATTTGAATCTGAAGAAGATCTAGCTAAGTTTATGAATGATGACAACCGACTGAAGTTTATTCACTTGAAAAACGACTCTATTAAGTCAACGCTACTTTTGAAAGGCGAAAAAATGTAAAACGAAAACACAACAAAGTATAAACGGCATTAAAACGACAGTTTATACAAACCGTTAGCAGTCAGCATTGATAACAATTAAAATGGATAGAAATATGCAAACAAAAGTAAAAATAACAACCATTTATAATTGCTCTTTGGAAAGAGCTTTTAAGTCGCCTATGCTCTGTGACGTAACAAAAGTGCACACCGGTATGGGACTTATGCCCAAAATTGTTTCTACTTCTGACGACAAAGAATGGGGGAAAATAAACTCTACTAAAAGGGTCTATGCTGCCAAATCGCCTACTCAAAAAGGCGGATACGCCTCTATGGACAAAATTGTTGACCGTATTGAAAATAAATATTGGAAAATTGAGGTTTATGATTTTCAATCTTGGATGCTGGGATTCTACAAATTTGTTGGCGAATGGACAACAACCGAAATTGAAAAAGACCAAATAAGGATTGACTATACGTATACACTTTTCGCAAATGGAATATTCCTTTTTCCTTTTCAGTGGTTGTTTGGAAAATTGATTTGGAATAAATATATGAAACAAGTTTTGGAAAACATAAGACAACTTACCCTTAATAAAGAACCATATCAATATGAGTAAAAGCCGAACTGCTAACAAGGTATATAGCAAATAGGGCGTTCGGTGGTTTACGAAAGTTCAATGCTATTTACCAACACCGCCAAATCGTTGATTTGGCTTTTAATATGAATAAGTTAAAAACAAAATACAACGCTTTGGCTCAGTGCAAACTTGAAAGTTCATCGCTTTCTACTGCCCTACTTGCCATATACTAACCGTTAGCTGCAAGCCAATAGTAAATGAACGAGCAAATTAGCAAATTAGAATTTCTGTATAATATATCTGAAGCTTTTAAGGATATTGAAGCTGTACCTTTCAAAAAAGGAGATATACTCACCAGAGAAGGTAGTGTTGAGAAAAATCTTTTCTTTATAGAGGATGGTGCAGTGAAAATCTATTATCAATCGGAGCTCAACGAACACATTGTTCGTCTTGGTTACAATGGCTCTATTCTGAATTCGCTTACTTCCTTTTTAAACCAAACACCTTCTGAATTAATAATTGAAGTTATTCGGGAAACGAAAGTCAAAATTCTAAAAAGAACCCAAGTAATTAACATTATAGAAAACAGCACAGGATATGGAAAATTTCTTGAAAAACTAATCACAGAACAATTAGAGCGAGAAATAGACTTACTTCAAGATTCTCCTAACAAAAGATTGGAAAGGGTCCTAAAAAGAAGCCCTCATTTATTTCAACATATACCATTAAAATATATTGCTATCTATCTTCGGATGAGCCCCGAAACTTTAAGTCGAATCCGAAATTCTTGATTTGAATCAAGGGAATTTAATCTTCAAGAAGTGACCTTTGATCAAAAGTTTAAAAATGAAAATTCAACAATCAAAATTACTATCGGAGTTGCGTAATGAAACAGCAAAGGCTTTGTCACAACTTGAAGAGTTTAAAAATTATTCTATTAAAGAATTAAACTACAAACCAAGCATTTCAGAATGGAGTATTTTAGAATGTATTGAACATTTGTGTTTATACGGTAAATTTTACCTCCCTGAGATAGAAAAATGCCTGACAAATGCCAAAACTGAAAACAAAATCTTATTTAAAAGTAGTTTTATAGGTGATTATTTTGTCAATATGATAAAAGCTTCGAATACTAAAAAGATAAAAGCTACCAAGCAAATGGATTCAACAGGGTCAGACCTGAATGTATCCACAATAAACCAGTTTATGAAGCAGTTGGAATGGTTTGATTCATTGCTGATTAAAGCAGAGAAAGTAAACCTTACCAAGGTGAAAACTTCAATTTCTCTTACCAAATTGATTAAATTAAGGCTTGGAGACACATTACGCTTCTTAGTATATCATAACGAAAGGCATGTTTTACAAGCTAAAAGAATAGAAATTAAAGCCAGCAGCTAACAAAACCTATACGCAATGCCCTTAGGGACCCTGGCATAGCTAAAACGTTGTGGACAATTAAATAAATGCACTTTATTGAAATAATATGACAAAAAAGCAAATCAGCCGAATACTCAAAATAGTATTTATTATTGCAAGCATATCTTCGTTATGGTTCGTGCCTTGGATTTTGGTAAAGGCTTGGGTTTTACCACTGCCTGATACAATTCAAGAACAAGTAAATGAAGCAATTGATAATGGGTTTGATGGAATGATTGTTTATGTGGACGAAACGGAAAAATCACCAGTGTTCTATACAGGCGGTTGGAAAGACCGAAAAAACAAAATACCTGCTGACTCAAAATCTTTATTCAAAATTGCCAGTATCAGTAAGTTATTTGATGCTGTCGTTATTGCCAAATTGGTCAATGATAAACGTTTGGATTTGAATAAAACACTTGCTGATTACTTTCCAGAACTTGTGGGAAGAATTGAAAATTCCGAGAAAATCACTTTGAGAATGATGGTGCAACACAGGAGTGGAATTCCAAATTATACCGACTATCCCAATTTTTGGGAAAACCCACCAGAAAGCCGTGAAGAAACTCTTGAACTTGCACTTGATTTACCTGCTAACTTTGAACCAAATGAAGATTATGGTTATTCCAACACAAATTATTTGTTGATTGGTGCTCTCATCGATAAAGTTTTGGGTTATAGTCATCAACAATATATTAAGGAAAAAATATTAATTCCTCTTGGACTTAATAATACTTTCTTTTCGCTAAGTGAAGTTAATATAGATGAAGTTATGAGTGGCTATCACGTTGGACATCCTTATGATTTAAAGACAGACGAAAATGGAATGTTGGCTACTATAGAAGATGTAGGTATATTTTTGAGAGCATTAAATGACGGTACTATATTTGAAGAAGGAGAACAACCAATCTATTCTTCGATTTATGAATATGAACATTCGGGATGGGTTCCTGGATACCAAAGTTTTGCCGAATATCACAAAGATATTGATGCTGTTGTTATTCAGTTTAATAACACAACCGACCCAAAATTATATATGTGGAATTTAGCAGAAATTGAATATAGTCGAATAGTAAAAATAATTAGAAATAAAAAAAGCCCATAACAATGTATAAAATTAATAGCGGTTTTTGTGTTAAATTCAAAGTGAGTTTCTTTTAATAAAAATAAGTGCTTAACCGAAAATAAGTGCTTTTAAATCCCGCTACTAATCTTATACAAACCATTGTAGGTAATTAAATAAAAAAAACCATGAAATTAAATTGCCCGAATTGCCACTCAGAAATTAGCCCAAAAAACATAAATATTTCAACTGATTTGGCTAAATGTGATAAATGTAACTCTATTCACAAAGCGAGTGTTTTATTAAACTCCTTAGAAAAAAAAGATATTAATCCACCTAATGGTTCCAAAATAAAAATGAAAAAAGGAACAGATGGAAATATTGAATTCATCTATCCAAAAAAAGGGTTTTCCGCATCATTAATTCCTCAACTTTTCTTTGCGATTTTTTGGTTAGGTTTTATTTCTTTTTGGACTTTGGGAGCGTCACAAGGAAGCATTTTCTTTGCCTTGTTTTCAATTCCATTTTGGATAATAGGACTAAGTATGATAATAGGAATAATTAATTCCGTGAGTGAAATTCAAATTTTATCTCTAAGTCAAAATATGTTGACTATAAAAAGGCTAAGGCCGATTAGACCAAAAACATTTGAGACACAACTTCAAGACATTCAGTCAATAAAAATGAAAGGAATGAAAATGAATCCCTTTTCTATGTTTGGAAACTTTAAACATATGATGAAAATGCAAGGCTCTTTTGGATCTGCAATTGAAGTACCTGCAATTATTACAGGACAAAAAACTGAATACTTTTTTAACGATGCCAATGATGCTGAACAAGAATGGATAACAACTGTTTTGGATAAATTGGTGAACGCTGTTAGGAAATAACTACCTACAACACCAGCTCCTATGAAAAGCAATAATTAAGTATGCCCACAGATAATATTTCAATTTTAGTTAATTCATTCTATAATTTTAAGGTATTGATATACTGGAAGAAGCTTGGCTTCTTCTTGTAATCAATACGAAATAACTTGCTCTGGCTCCTATATGTGATCCATGCCTTGAAGTAGGCGGTCACCGGCATTCATTTGATTTTAAGTTATAAAACCTAGTCACTTGCTATAAATATGTAATCCTATATTCTGGTCACCGCTAGTGTTTTGTGATCTAGGTATATCTCCTGTTTTGAGCTTTGTTATGTTGTTTTTATGCTATAACTCCTATTTCGTAAGGAGTGTTTGTTTTTATTACTGCTAATTTTCTACTGAGTAGTTTTCTTGCTATCTTTACTATTATTTTCTTGGTGTCTTTTCCGTAATGTTTCTTGTAATAACTCTGCATTACAGGATCGGTTCTTATGGCTTGCCAAGAAGCCTCAATAAAATAAGAACGCATCAATTTGTGTACTCTTGGTGTAAT
>JBMYWO010000099.1:233-7081 GCA_049607505.1 Polaribacter sp. | reverse complement strand
AATTCCGAAATGTCTGTTAAATGCTCTTTTAAAGGCTCTGGATTGTGAGGAAACTCGCCATTGGGTGTACAATATAATTCTACACATGCTACATTCAATTCTTTTAACAGTGCAGGAATAAAAATTCCACCTGTAGAATTTACGCCATCTACCACTACTTTAAAGTTTGCTTTTTTAATGGCTTCTATAGCTACCAATTCTAAATTTAAAACTTCTTGAATGTGTTTTTCTAAATAGGAATTGTCTTTTGTATAAGTTCCTAAATCATCAACTTCAGCAAAAGTAACATCTTCATTTTCTGCTAACGCAAGAATTTTTTCTCCTTCTGATCCGTTTAAAAATTCGCCTTTTTCATTTAGTAGTTTTAATGCATTCCATTGTTTGGGGTTGTGAGAAGCTGTTAAAATAATGCCACCATCTGCTTTTTCTAAAGGCACTGCAACTTCTACTGTAGGTGTGGTTGACAAGCCCAAATCAACAACATCAATTCCTAAACCTACCAAGGTATTGGCTACCAAGCTAGAAATCATTTTGCCAGAAATACGAGCATCTCTACCAATAACTACCTTCACTCGTTCTGAACTTGTTTTAGCATCTAAACTTCTATTTTTGATAAATGTTCCATAAGCTGATGCAAATTTTACAGCGTCTATGGGTGTTAAATTATCGCCTATTTTTCCTCCAATTGTACCTCTAATTCCAGAGATTGATTTTATTAATGTCATTATAATTTTTTAAATAGGATTTCTTTTTTGTAACTTAATATTCGCATCGCTACCACTTGTCTTTGAAGAGTGGCATTACTATGAAATATAAGAATTGCCCAAAACGTAAATAATTTTAGGCATTTTTTTTAACCCTGTTTAGTGGCATTCATTACAAACGAGTGGTAGCAAGGGTAGTATTTCATTACCCAAAAAATCGATACAAACTCATTAAAACAGTAATAATGGTAAACCCAAATCCAATAATCCAAGTTTGTAAATAAATGCGTTTGTTTACTGATTCAAATTGTTTGTCAACGGCTTCAAATTGTTTGTCAACGGCTTCAAATCGCTTTTCCATATAAAACTTATTGTCTTCAAATCGTTTGTCAATGGCTTCAAATCCTTGTTGCATTAATTCGCGCTGGTGTTTGAGTTCCAACTCCAAGTTTGTCAAACGTTCATCAACAGTTTTTAGTTCGCTAATTTCGTTTTTAACTAATGCTATAATCTCGTTGCGCAATTCTAATGACAAGGTTTCCATACAGCGATGTTTTTATTTTTTGAAATTCTTTCAACAAATATACAGCATTTTTATGACAAAAACCGTCATACTTATTAGTTCAACACAGCTTTTTTTATGAAAAAGCCGTGAAGAAATAACCATCTTTCTAATTTCTTTTTAATACTTTCGTTACACAGATATTTCTATCGTAAAATTATTCAAAAAACATCTCAACATTTTATAGGAGTTCAATCAACTTGAAACCTTGAAACTTATCAAACTTGAAACTTTTAAACCGTATTAAATATGATTATAGCAAAAAATATTCACAAATATTATGGTAATGTAGAAGTTTTAAAAGGTGTTCATTTTCATATAAAAAAAGGCGAAATTGTTGCTATTGTAGGGCCTTCTGGAGCAGGAAAAACAACCTTACTCCAAATTATTGGGACTTTAGATAAGCCTCTAAAAGAACAAGATTTTGAATTGGACTTAAATGGTGTTTCACTAAAAAATTTATCTGACAAAGAAGTTTCCTCTTTTAGAAATAAACACATCGGATTTATCTTTCAGTTTCATCAATTGTTACCAGAATTTACCGCTTTAGAGAATGTTTGTATTCCCGCATTTATAGCAAGAAAATCAAAAAAAGAAGCCGAAAAAAAAGCTAGAGAATTGCTGACTTTTTTAGGATTAGATCATCGAATTGATCATAAACCAAATCAGCTTTCTGGTGGAGAGCAACAACGTGTTGCAGTGGCTAGAGCGCTTATCAACAACCCTTCTGTAATTTTAGCCGATGAACCCAGTGGGAATTTAGATTCTGCTGCTGCAAAAAACCTGCACGAATTGTTTTTTAAACTTCGTGATGAGTTTGGGCAAACGTTCGTTTTAGTAACACATAATAACGAATTGGCAGCAATGGCAGATAGAAAACTAGAAATGAAAGATGGGAAGATTATTTAGTCGCAGTATTCAGTCTCGGTTTTCAGTTGCAGTGTTCAGTCAAAACCTTCCCCGAAAACGGAACTGATGAGACTGAAAACTAATATTTCCATTAAATTCCCAGTAGAACTTATAAAAAATGAAAAAAACTTTCCAAGAACTTTTATCCTATTTAAAAAACCCTATTTTAGAAAAAGATACAAACCAAGATGCTAAGTATAGGTTTAAAAAATTTGGTTATCTACTAATAATCTGCCTATTAACAGGATTTTTAATCTCACCAATATTTGTCATTATAGAAGAGTTTGGATTGATAAATATGGAAGATCATGCTATGGAAGAAATGATGAAAAATTTTCCGAAAGTAGCCATTTTCGTTTTAGCTGTAGTTGTTGCTCCATCTTTTGAAGAGTTGATTTTTAGAGGACCGTTGACTTTATTTAAAGGTAGAAAATCATTTAAAATTGCATTCTACACACTCACAATTTTGTTTGGTTTGGTACATATTTCAAATTTTACAATAACAAAAAATGTGCTTTTATTGACTCCAATTTTAGTATTACCACAAATTTTATTAGGAGGCTATTTAGGGTTTATACGAGTTCGTTTTGGTTTGGGTTGGAGCATCGCTTTACACGCCTGTTATAACGGAATTTTAATGCTCATCACTTTATCTACAGATTTACACTAAAATGACTGAAATAGAACTCAAAGAGTTTTTAGAAGAAAAATGTATTTTATACAATAATCCAAAATTTATTGAGTCCGACCCAATTCAAATTCCGCATCAGTTTAGTTTAAAAGAAGATATAGAAATTGCTGCTTTTTTAACAGCAACCATAGCTTGGGGTAATAGAAAAATGATTATTAAAAACGCGTCTAAAATGATGGATTTATTAGGAAATTCTCCTTATGATTTTGTGATGAATCATAAAAATCATCATTTAGATTCTTTTCATAATTTTGTTCATAGAACTTTTAATCATATTGATTTTCAGTTTTTTATAAAATCACTCAAAAATATATACACAAATCATGCAGGTTTAGAAAATGCTTTGTCCATACAAGATACTACAAAATCGCTTCAGCATGCAATTCATAAATTTAAAACGCTTTTTTTTGAAATTGATCATTTACCAAGAACTCAAAAACATGTCAGTGATCCTTTAAAAAATTCAGCAGCAAAACGCATCAATATGTTTTTGCGTTGGATGGTGAGAAGTGATAATAAGGGAGTAGATTTTGGTATTTGGAAAACACACCATCCTGCAAATTTATCTTGCCCTTTAGATGTCCATTCTGGAAACGTAGCAAGAAAATTAAATCTTTTAAAAAGAAAACAAAACGACTGGAAAGCAGTTACTGAGTTAGATACCTCTTTACGAAACTTTGATAAAAATGACCCTTCTAAATATGATTTTGCACTGTTTGGTTTGGGTGTTTTTGAGAAGTTCTAACCTCTTTAATTTTTTGGAGATATTCAAAATATAAAAGTTAATACGAGGAAGCATGCTCCCTTGTAAATATTGACTGAAAAGTTACAAATTAAAATTGTACATTGTTTTGCTAATAAAATTCTATGCAATCTTTTATTTCAGAAACGTTAGATGACATTTTAAAAACGACAAAAACATTTGAAAATGTAGTTTTTGTGTTACCTTCTCAAAGAGCTAGAATTTTTATAAAACATCGTTTAAAAGACAAAATTTCTTCAGGGTTTTTACCAGAAATCATCACCATAGAAGAATTTATAGAAGAGGTTTCCGAAATTAAAAAAATAGATACAATTCAATTACTATTTCATTTTTATACGGTGTATAAAAAACAAGAAATAGAAGCAGATGCATTTGATGTTTTTTCCTCTTGGGCGTTTACAGTGTTGCAAGATTTTAATGAAATTGACCAACATTTAATTGATACAAAAGATATTTTTGTCTATTTAAGAGATATTCAACGGTTACGAAAATGGTCTACTCAAGGAACTTTTAAAGAAACAGAACTGATAAAAGATCATTTTTCTTTTATGGAAAAATTAGGGAATTATTATACTGCTTTTTACAAGTTTTTAAAGGGAAATACTATTGGATATCAAGGTTTGCTATACAGAGAATCAACAAAAAAAATTGAAAATTATATCGCAAAAAATCAACAAAAAAAAATCTTTTTTATCGGATTTAATGCGCTTAATAAAGCCGAAGAGTTTCTATTCCAAAAAATGCTTTCTGCAAAAAATACAGAAATTTATTGGGACATAGATACTGCGTTTTTTGAAAATAATCATCAAGCTGGAAACTTCATAAGAAAATACAAATCGCAATGGAAATATTATGAAAACAACACTTTAAAAATAATAGGGAATTCTTTTTCATCAGCAAAAAAAATTGAATTGATTGGTGTGTCAAAAAATATTGCACAACTAAAATATACAGGAGAAATTTTATCAAAAATTTCCAATCATTCCAATACTGCATTGGTTTTGGCGGATGAAACTTTGCTGCCAATTGCATTAAATTCTTTGCCAAAAAATGTAGATGCTATTAATATTACAATGGGATATCCGCTAAAAGATATTCCTATAACCAAGATGTTTTCATCTATCTTTCAGTTGTTTTTAACACAAGAAAAACTTCAGAAAACGGCTTCTAATTTATTTTATCATAAAGACATTATTGGTTTTATAAAACAGCCAAGTATTTATGCACTATTGTCTTTGCAAAACAGGTCTATTTCAGATGCAGTAGTAGCTATAGTAAGGAAAGAAAACAAAGTATTTATCAGTCAAAAAGAACTAGCTTCCTTTTTTTCAAAAATGAATGACCCTGTAAAACACACAGTACTTTCTGTATTTGATCCTTTTAAAACAATTACTGAATTTTTAACCCGAATCTTAAATCTTATTACCCTTTTAAAAGAAACAAATAATGAATTAGAAAAAGAATATATATTTAGATTTTATAAAATTTTTATGCAGTTGCAAACCTTGCATTTGGAGTTTAATTATTTTCAAGATTTAAAAACGGTATCCCATTTTTTTAGGCAATTAATTCAATCGGAAAGTTTATCATTTCAAGGAGAACCTTTACAGGGTTTACAGCTAATGGGTATGTTAGAAACACGTGTTTTAGATTTTGAAAATGTAATTCTTACTTCGGTAAACGAAGGGATTTTACCTGCAAATAGTCAACAAAATTCATTTATTCCTTTTGATGTAAAAGTGCAATTTGGACTGCCAACATATCGTGAAAAGGATGCTATTTTTTCGTATCATTTTTTTAGATTGCTTCAGCGAGCCAAAAATGTTTTTATCATTTACAATACAGAACACGATTCTTTTGGAAGTGGCGAAAAAAGTAGGTTTGTACATCAGTTAGAACTCATACGAAAAGATATTTCAGAGAAAGTAATAAGCCCAAAAGTTATTACCGAAAAAACAACTTTAAAAGAAATTTTTAAGACAGATACTGTTTTGATACAACTAAAAGAATTAGCAGAAAAAGGCATTTCACCTTCTGCATTGACCAACTATTTATACAATCCTATTTCTTTTTATAAACAGAAAATTTTAAAGATCAGAGAGTTTGAAAATGTTGAAGAAACGGTTGCTGTAAAAACATTAGGAACTGTTGTGCATGAAGTTTTAGATGAATTATACACACCTTATGTAGATAAATTTTTAAGTACAGATGACATTAACGAGATGCAAAAACAGTCAAAAGAATTGGTTGAAAAACAATTTAAAATTTGGTTTAAAAATGGCGATATTTCCACAGGAAAAAATAGATTGATTTTTGAAGTTGCCAATAGGTTTGTGTATAATTTTTTAGCCCAAGAAAAAATAGTGTTGAAAGATGAAAATAATCAATTAAAAATTATTGCAACAGAAGAGACGTTAGCTACTGAAATTGAAATAAGTGGAATTGATTTTCCAATAAAAATTCATGGTCAGGTGGATAGAGTGGATGAGCTAAATGGGGTTACTAGAATTATTGATTATAAAACAGGAATGGTAAATGCGTTGAATTTAAAATTGACTGATTTTGAGAATATTCGGGAGTTAAAATACCACAAAGCCATTCAGGTATTGTTATATGTTTTTTTATATACAAAGAGCAAAAATCACGATTTTTCAACACCTATAGAAGCAGGAATCTTCTCTTTTAAAAATTTAAAAAGCGGGTTTTTATCCATGAATTTTTCATCTAACTATAGAACGCCTGATAATTTAATTTCTCAAGAAAAATTAAATGAATTTATTTTAGTAATAAAAGATGTTTTAAAAGAAATTTACAATCCAGAAATTCCTTTTTTAGAGGCAAGTGATTTGCCTTATTAGTTTTTTTATTTAGAATGAATATAAATTATACCTCTTAATTTATAAAAAAATAAAATTGGGTGCGTAATTTGCTATATTTGTATTATAACGCATCGCTCTACTGTTAGGTAGAGTTTGGCTGTCTCACGAGACAGCTTTTTTTTTATATTTCTTTTGCTATGAGAACGATTTTTTATGTTGACGGCTTTAATTTTTACTACGGCTTAAAGAAAATAACAAGGTCAGATCCAAGATGGAGGGAAGCCTATTGGATAGATTTTGTGAAATTATTTAGTCAATTTTTAAGTACCATTGACGTGTTTTATAACTATTTGTTTTTTAATATATTATCTAAATTATTAAAATGAGTTCTCGATACATT
>JBMYWO010000099.1:0-223 GCA_049607505.1 Polaribacter sp. | reverse complement strand
TTATTTAGTCAATTTTTAAGTCTAGATGACGAACTTATAAAAATAAAGTATTTTACAGCCTCTCCTTTAAATTCTGGAAAGAACTCAAGGCAAAGCGCATTATTTAAAGCTAATGATTTAATTAATAATAAAAAGTTTGAAATTGTTAGGGGCAAATATATTGAAAAAGACATCATTTGTAGAAATTGTAATACCCATTTTTCAAAACCAGAAGAAAAAAGAA
>JBMYWO010000098.1:0-7087 GCA_049607505.1 Polaribacter sp. | reverse complement strand
ACAATCCGTTGCTTTTAAATAGAATTGAAATGATACCATGAAAGATCGAATGCCTATAGTTATAAAAAACATCATTCACCTACAAACTTTACAATCTTCTTTTTCTTGAATTTCGCCCACCAAATTTCCTTCTTCGTTTAAAACAAAACCACAGCAGTCCATAAAACCTTGGGCTATACGTTTTCTTGCCCGTTGTATTTGAGATTTTGTAGTTGATAGCGTTTGTTTTAATTGTATGGCAACTTCATTTTGTTTCATTCCTTTTATATCAGATAAAAATAAAGGGTCTCTATACTTTTTAGGTAAGTTTTGCAAAATACCACGCAAACAATCTTTTTCTGTATGTGTATTTTCTAAAATTTCAGCTTCCGATTCAAAATTGGCAATTTCAAAAGTTTTGTTAGTTGATTTCCAGTAATCTAAAATAGAATTACGAGCAATGGAGAAGATCCAAGGTTTTAGTTTTGTTATATCTTTTAACGTGTGGAGTTTTGTATGAATTTTGATAAAAGTATCCTGCAAAATATCATCAGTAATTGTCCTATCTTTTACTTTACTGATGATAAATTGTTTTAAATCTTCTGAATATTTTGTCCAAACTTGTTTTGTTGTCATAAATTTACTTTTGTCATTGCGAAGAATAAAACTTGCTACTGCAAAATAAACAATCTCATTTATATAAATCGTCTTACCTTTTGTTGATATGCTGTATAATCTGTTGTATGTTGGTCTATTAAAAACGCTTCTTCAAGGCGTATTTGAACTTGAATTAATACATAGCCTAAAATTAAAATAATAACCGTTATTGTATTTGGAGTTACTAAAAACAATCCTACTAAACTGAATATCAGACCCAAAAAAATAGGATTTCTAGAGAACTTAAACAACCCTTTTTTTATAAGTTCAGTTTTTGTGTTTGTGTCAATTCCCATTCGCCAAGAATTTTTCATTTGATTTTGAGCAATGATAGTCCAAATTAGCGAAACAATTAAAAATCCAATCCCCATAAATTTTATAAATTCTGTTTCTAAAAATTCTACGGGTAGAAAATTTTGATACAGGTTGGGAAATATTGAAAACAAAGCAATGTACACAAATAAACTTGTGAATATGATTTTAAAATAACGTCCAATAAGCCCATAAATACTATCATTATTAGGGAGTACAAATGGGCTTTTTCCTATTCTTTTTCCAACGATAAAACTTTTTAAAAGAAAAACAATTCCAAAATAAAATATAAAATATATTGGCAAGCTAATTCTTAAAATTTCTTCCATTGGTTTTCTGAAATTGATTAACAGTTACAATTATTGCAAGAACAGTTTTGGCAAGTACAGTTGGAGCAATCATCATTTATACATTCTACGCAAGTACAAGAACATTGATTTTTAAGTTTCATAATATCGGTTTTTAAATTCATTTAATAGACTTAAAAGTTACGAAAAAGATGCATAAATTACGATCTTATTTCCGAAATAATTTTACTGCAATTTAAGTCAAACATCTGTGTGTTAAAAAAGTAATCAATAATTTCGTGTAAAACCTCTACATCTTTTCACTAAAAAACGTATTTTTGTATCTAAATACCTCTATTTTTAAAGGAGTTTTTTCTTACTTTCGCAAACTCAAAAAAGAATTATAAACATTAATAAGGATGGGTATTAATCTTTCAGAAAAGAAAATTCTAGTAACAGGAGGTGCTGGTTTTATTGGGTCTAATCTTTGTGAAAAATTATTAGAAAAAGAAAATACAGTGATTTGTTTAGATAACTTTGCTACTGGAAAAAGAGAAAACTTATCAGCAATTCATAATAATCCAAATTTTACTTTAATAGAAGGAGATATAAGAAATCTAGATGATTGCCTAAAAGCAACTTATGAGGTGGATTATGTTTTGCACCAAGCCGCTTTGGGTTCAGTTCCAAGATCCATAAAAGACCCAATAACGTCAAATGATGTCAATGTTAGTGGGTTTTTAAATATGTTGATCGCATCTAGAGATAATAATGTAAAACGATTTGTATATGCGGCAAGCTCCTCTACGTATGGAGATTCTGAAACATTGCCAAAAGTAGAGGATAAAATTGGAAAACCACTTTCCCCTTATGCAATCACAAAATATGTAAATGAATTGTATGCGGATGTTTTTTCTAAAACATACAATTTAGAAACTATAGGATTGCGCTATTTTAATGTTTTTGGTAGAAAGCAAGACCCTAACGGTGCGTATGCAGCCGTAATTCCAAAATTTGTAAGTCAATTGATGAATTTAGAATCGCCTACCATAAATGGCGATGGTAATTACTCTAGAGATTTTACCTATATAGATAATGTAATTCAGGCTAATTTATTAAGTTTAGTTGCAGATAAAAATGCAATTAATACTGTTTATAATGTGGCTTATGGAGATAGAAACACGTTAAATGATTTAATGAATTATTTGAAAGAATATTTATCAGAATTTAATTCTAACATTAAAGATGTAGAAATAATTCACGGCTCAAATCGTTTAGGTGATATTCCACATTCACACGCTAGTGTAGAAAAAGCCAAAAAATTATTAAACTACAATCCGCAGTTTTCACTACAAAAAGGCTTAAAAGAAGCTATACAATGGTATTGGGATAATTTGTAAAAAAGTGAGTCGTCGCCGTTGAACAGTGGCAGTCAAGCCAATGTAGATAAAACTACAAGATAATTCTAATAACTCGCAGAAAACACTTTTTCAACTCATTTTAAGACATAATTAAGTAAAGAATAAGAACACATCATGAAAGAAACAAAAATTGCAATTATAGGATTGGGCTATGTAGGATTGCCTTTAGCAAGATTATTTGCAACAAAATATTCGGTTGTAGGTTTTGATATTAATAAAGAACGAGTTTCAGAATTAATGTCGGGTACAGATTCAACATTAGAAGTTTCTGATGAAATCTTACAGTCTGTTTTGGTTGATAAATCATCAGAAGAAAAAGGACTATTTTGCTCTACTTCTTTAGAGGATATAAAAGATTGCAATTATTATATAATTACGGTTCCTACTCCAGTAGATAAGAATAATAGACCTATACTAACTCCTTTAATAAAAGCTAGTGAAACAGTGGGAAATGTTTTAAAAAAAGAAGATATTGTTGTCTATGAATCAACTGTTTATCCAGGAGCAACAGAAGAAGAATGTATTCCTGTTCTAGAGAAGATTTCTGGTTTGAAATATAATAAAGATTTTTATGCAGGATATTCCCCTGAAAGAATTAATCCAGGAGATAAAGAACATACCGTAGAAAAAATATTGAAAGTTACTTCTGGTTCTACTTCAGAAATAGGAAAAAAAGTTGATGATTTATATAAATCAGTAATAACAGCAGGAACACATTTAGCACCTACTATTAAAGTTGCTGAAGCGGCAAAAGTGATTGAGAATTCACAAAGAGACATTAATATTGCTTTTGTAAATGAATTGGCTAAAATATTTAGTTTAATGAATATCAATACACATGATGTATTAGAAGCTGCAGGAACTAAATGGAATTTTTTACCCTTTACACCAGGTTTGGTTGGTGGCCATTGTATTGGTGTAGATCCATATTATCTAGCACAAAAAGCACAAGAGTATGGATATCATCCAGAAATTATTTTGGCAGGAAGAAGGTTGAATGATAGTATGGGACATTATGTTGCTTCAGAAGTAGTTAAGTTGATGATTGCTAAAGACATAAAAGTAAAAAACGCAAATGTTTTGATTTTAGGCATTACTTTTAAAGAAAATTGTCCAGATGTAAGAAATACAAAAGTGGTGGATGTAATTTCGGCACTAAAGGAATATAGTACGAAAATCACTATATTTGATCCTTGGGCTAATGAAGAAGAGGTAATGCATGAATATGGTTTACATTCTGTAAAAAAATTACCAAACAAAAAATTTGATGCTATTGTTTTAACAGTATCGCATGATGAGTTTACGAATTTAGAGTATGCCTCTCTAAAAAATGAAAAAGCAATTGTTTATGATGTAAAAAATTGTTTGCCAGAATCTTTAAAAGACAGAACACTATAAATAGTTAAATGCTAAAGGATTGTATGTAGAATGATGAGACTAAAGATTAAACACTATATATGATAACCGACATTAATCAGTTAGACCTAAACAAAACCTACACCTACGCAGATTATCTGTTGTGGCAGTTTTCGGAACGTGTAGAGTTGATAAAAGGGAAAATATTTAAGATGTCGCCTGCACCAAAACGAATTCACCAAGATATATCTAGGAATATTGAATTTAAGTTATTTGCACACTTAAGAAAACAACCTTGTAAAGTGTATTATGCCCCTTTTGATGTACGTTTATCAAAAAAGAAAAAAGACCAACTAATAGAAACCGTAGTACAACCCGATATATGTGTGATTTGTGATGAAAAAAAACTAGATGATAGAGGTTGCCTTGGTGCACCCGATTTGATTGTAGAAATATTATCCCCATCTACCAAAAAGAAAGACATTACGGATAAGTTTAATTTATATGAAGAAAATAGTGTTAGAGAATATTGGATAGTGGATCCAGATAACCAAACGCTTTTAAAATATGTTTTGAAAGATAAAAGATATGTAGGCGAAAAGATTTTAGATGTATCCGAAAAAATAACTTCTACTGTTTTTCCAGATTTAACGATTGTGTTGAATGAGGTTTTTGAAAATTAAAGAAAAATAATGATAACCGATATCAATCAATTAGACCTAAACAAAACCTACACCTATGCAGATTATTTGTTGTGGCAATTTTCGGAACGTGTAGAATTGATAAAAGGACGGATTTTTAAGATGTCGCCTGCACCTTCTAGAAAACATCAAGCAATATCTAGAGAAATAGAATACCAATTGGTGTCTTTTTTAAGAAAACAACCTTGTGAGGTGTATGATGCCCCTTTTGACGTTCGCTTATCAAAAAAGAAAAAAGACAAATATGTAGAAACAGTAGTGCAACCTGATATTTGTGTGATTTGCGATAGTTCTAAATTAGACGAAAGAGGTTGTCTTGGCGCACCTGATTTAATCGTAGAGGTGTTATCTAGAAGTACTTCTAAAAAAGACCTCAACGAAAAAAAAGAATTATACGAAGAAAATGGAGTTGTAGAATATTGGGTAGTGCATCCTACCGAAGCTACATTAACGAAATTTGTTTTAGAAAACAAAAAATATAGAATTGTAAATATATTTACTGAAGTTGATATGGTAAAAAGCACTGCTTTAAAAGATTTTGAATTGAATTTGAACGAAGTATTTAATTAGAAAAGATGGTCATAACCGATATCAATCAATTAGATTTTAACAAAAAATATACGTATGCTGATTATTTGCTGTGGCAGTTTTCGGAACGTGTAGAATTGATAAAAGGACGAATTTTTAAAATGAGTCCTGCTCCAAAAAGGATTCATCAAGAAATAGTTGGAAATTTATATAGAGATATAAGTAGTTTTGTCAAAAGAGAAAATTGTAAAGTATATGTAGCACCTTTTGACGTGCGTTTGTCTAAAAAGAAAAAAGACCAATTAATAGAAACGGTAATACAACCTGATATTTGTGTGATTTGTGATAGTTCTAAATTAGACGAAAGAGGTTGTCTTGGCGCACCCGATTTAATCGTAGAGGTGTTATCTAGAAGTACTTCTAAAAAAGACCTCAACGAAAAAAAAGAATTATACGAAGAAAATGGAGTTATAGAATATTGGGTAGTGCATCCTACCGAAGCTACATTAACGAAATTTGTTTTAGAAAACAAAAAATATAGAATTGTAAATATATTTACTGAAGTTGATATGGTAAAAAGCACTGCTTTAAAAGATTTTGAATTGAATTTGAACGAAGTGTTTAATTAGAAAAGATGGTCATAACCGATATCAATCAATTAGATTTTAACAAAAAGTATACGTATGCTGATTATTTGCTGTGGCAGTTTTCGGAACGTGTAGAGTTGATAAGAGGAAAAATATTTAAAATGAGTCCTGCTCCAAAAAGGATTCATCAAAAATTAGTTAGTAATTTACATAGAGATATTAGTA
This sequence comes from Polaribacter sp., assembly GCA_049607505.1. GTDB lineage: Bacteria > Bacteroidota > Bacteroidia > Flavobacteriales > Flavobacteriaceae > Polaribacter. The sequence goes on along the minus strand of JBMYWO010000098.1, from coordinate 1,034 downwards.
ATTTTGTTAAAAGAAAAAATTGTGAAGTATATATTGCTCCTTTTGATGTACGCTTATCAAAAAAGAAAAAAAACAAATTGGTAGAAACGGTAGTACAACCTGATATTTGTGTGATTTGCGATAGTTCAAAATTAGACGAAAGAGGTTGTCTTGGCGCACCTGATTTGATCGTAGAGGTGTTATCTAGAAGTACTTCTAAAAAAGATCTCAACGAAAAAAAAGAATTATACGAAGAAAATGGCGTGAAAGAATACTGGGTAGTACATCCAACAGAGGCAACGCTCATACAATTTATTTTGCTTGATGGAAAATACGAAAGTAAAGATATTTACACAGAAGGAAATATATTACAAAGTGATGCCATTAATGGATTGCATTTAGATTTAACAGAAATATTTGAAGATTAAATATGATAACCGACATTAATCAATTAGACCTAAATAAAACCTACACGTATGCAGATTATCTGTTATGGGAGTTTTCTGAACGTGTAGAATTGATAAAAGGTAAAATCTTTACAATGAGTCCTGCTCCAAGAAGTATTCACCAAAAAATATCCATAAATATTTCTTCAAACTTGTGGTTATTTTTAAGAAAACAAAAATGTCAAGTATTTCCAGCTCCATTTGACGTACGACTCTCTAAAAAAAAGAAAGACAAACAAATTGAAACTGTAGTACAACCCGATATCTGTGTTATTTGTGATGAAAAAAAATTAGATGAGCGTGGTTGTCTTGGCGCACCAAATTTGATAGTTGAGATTTTATCTCGTAGTACGTCAAGAAAAGATTTGAATGATAAAAAAAAGCTGTACGAAGAAAATGGCGTTGTCGAATATTGGGTAGTACATCCTACGGAAGCTACATTAACGCAGTTTGTTTTAGAAAACAAAAAATATAGAATTGTAAATATATTTACTGAAGTTGATATAGTAAAAAGCACTGCTTTAAAAGATTTTGAATTGGATTTGAACGAGGTATTTAATTAGAAAAGATGGTCATAACCGATATCAATCAATTAGATTTTAACAAAAA
>JBMYWO010000097.1:0-7253 GCA_049607505.1 Polaribacter sp. | reverse complement strand
TGAGCATCGCTCAAGTTATAATAGCGTTGTAGTATCAATATCTTGAACATTAATAGTGGATCATAGGGTTTAGGTCCTGCATTTACCATTTTTTCTATGTATATTTTCTCAATGGTCTCTCTAAAATATTCCCATTCAACCACTTTGTTCAATCGCTCTAAAGGATCTCCCTGTTTACTAATCTTCTCTAATCTGTAAGTTTCTGAAAATAATGAACTTGTGCCTGTTCTCTTATATCTATTCATACAATAAAAATAAAACTAATTGTTTGAATATCAAAATATTAATACTAGAGATTGCCTTTAGATGAAGCAGAAATTGCATTCTCTAAAAAATATGAAGATTATAAAGGTAAGAATACCACAAAACCTGTTTTATCATCTTCAGAAAAAATGAAATATGGAAACCCCGTTTTAGAAAGTATTTCTGTAGATGCGGCTTGTAGCGGAAACCCCGGGCAACTAGAATACAGAGGTGTTTTAACTCACAACAAAAAACAAATTTTTATCAAAGGACCTTTTAAAAAAGGAACGAATAATATTGGCGAATTTTTAGCATTGGTACACGGAATTGCTCTTTTGAAAAATAAAAACAAAGAAGATATTCCTATTTATTCAGATTCTAAAATAGCCATCAGTTGGGTAAAACAGAAAAAATGCAAAACAAATATCCATTTTGATGCTTCCAACAAAGACTTGCTCGATTTGATAAAACGTGCTGAAAAATGGCTAAAAGAAAACTCTTATAAAAATTCAATTTTAAAATGGAAAACCAAAGCGTGGGGTGAAATTCCTGCAGATTTCGGGAGGAAATAAAAAGTTAAAAATTTGTTAATTTTTTTTATATCTTTGACGTTATCAACCATTTGTAAAATTTGACATGTCAAAAAAATATCTTTTTTTGATGCTGTTTCCTGTAATTCTTATATGTATTTGTTGTCATAAAGAAAATCAAAAAACACATCAAAATTATCTTTTAAACAAATTATCTTATACCCAAACGGGCATTACCTTTAAAAACACATTACAAGAAGATGCATATCATAGCATCATCAACTACATCTATTTTTATAATGGCGGAGGTGTCAGTGCAGGAGATATTAGCAATGACGGATTAGTGGATTTGTTTTTTGTTTCCAATCAAGGAGAAAATAAATTATATCTTAACAAAGGAAATTTAGAATTTGAAGATATTTCTGAAAAAGCCAATATAAATGGGGTATCTGACTGGAATACAGGCGCTACTATGATAGATATTAATAACGACGGTCTATTAGATATTTATGTTTGCTCCATTTCTGATTTATTGGATTTTAAAGGACATAATGAACTTTTTATAAATAATGGCGACAACACATTTTCTGAAAAATCTAAAGAATACGGGTTAGATTTTAAAGGATATGCTACCCAATCTTACTTTTTTGATTATGACAAAGACAATGATTTAGATGTTTATATTGTCAATCATGCTGTCCATACAAGTCTTTCTCACGGACCTGCAAATCAAAGGAATACAAGAACTCCTTTAGTAGGCGATGTACTTCTTCAAAACAACAACGGAACATTTAAAGATATTAGTGAAAGCGCAAAAATTTTTGGTGGAGTGAATGGCTATGGATTAAGTGCTTCTTTGGCAGATTATAATAATGACGGTTGGGATGACATTTATGTTTGCAACGATTTCCATGAAGATGATTATTACTACATCAACAATCAAGATGGGACGTTTACAGAAAGTTTATCTACTAATTTTTCTACCATCAGTAGGTTTTCTATGGGAAGTGATGCCGCAGACATCAACGGAAACGGACTCCAAGATTTGATAACGTTAGATATGCTTCCAAAAGATGAAAAAGTGGTAAAAGTTTCTGAAGGCGATGATACTATGTTGAATATGCAAAAACGTCTTAAAAAACTAGGGTATAAAGACCAATACTCTAGAAATATGTTGCACATAAATGCTGGAAATTATTTCTACGAAACAGCATTATTTAACGGAATGGAAGCAACAGATTGGAGTTGGGCACCTTTAATTGCAGATTTTGACAATGACGGACACCAAGATGTATTTATTTCTAACGGAATTTTAAGAAGACCGAATAATTTAGATTTTAAAAACTATGTTTCTAATACGTTTAAAAGATATGGAGCGGAAAAAGGTCTTCAATGGTTGTATAAATCTATCCATGAAATGCCAAGTGGTAAAGTTGCCAACAGAATTTTTAAAGGAAATTCTAAAAAACTGATGGACAAAACGGGTAGATGGATAGATGAAATTCCATCGTTATCTAATGGTGCTATTTATATAGATTTAGATTTGGATGGCGATTTAGATATTGTAACAAACAACCTAAACGAAATGGCTGGCATTTATGAAAACACGACAAACAAATCTAAAAATTATATTTCATTAAAATTTTCCTTTAAAGAAAATAACAAAGAAGCAATAGGAACAAAAGCAACACTATTTAGCAATGGTAAAAAACAATTTAAACAACTATTCAAATCAAGAGGGTTTTTATCTTCTATTGATAGTAAACTACATTTTGGTTTAGATTCCGTTAAAAAGATAGATTCCATACATGTTATTTGGCCAAATAATACCATTCAGAAAATAAATAACCCCAAAATAAATGAAACATTAACCATTAATTATACTAAAGAAAACGAAATCTATTCCTATAAAAAAGAGAAAAGTGATAAGCCATTTAAAAAAGAAAAATGGATTGATTTTGTACATACAGAAGATGGCTATGATGATTTTTTCTATGACAAACTAACGCCCTATAAAACATCTACTTTAGGGCCAGCTGTGGCATTTGCAGATATAGACAACAATGGTTATGAAGATGTTTTTATAGGAAACTCTTCAGGTAAAAAAGCAGTATTATATATGAATAATGGCAACCGTTTTAACAAGAAACCAATTCCTGCTATAGAAAAAGATCTTCCTTTTGAAGACAATGAAGCACTATTTTTTGATGCTGATAATGATGCTGATTTAGATTTATATGTAGGTTCTGGAATTAGTTCTTTAAAAAGTAATCGATTTCAAACGGATAGATTGTATATAAATAATAACGGTAATTTTGAAAAAAGCGACACCAGAATTCCTAAAAATAGATTAAACACTACAACTGTAATCTCGTATGATTATGATACAGACGGGGATGAAGATTTATTTATCGGGAATCTCTCAAAAAATGGTAACTATGGAAAAAACGTAGCTTCTTATATTTTGGTAAATGATGGCAAAGGTTTTTTTACAAAAGATAAAAATTTCACTTTAGAAGCTAAAGTTACATCTGCAATTTGGAGTGATATTAACAACGACGGAACAAAAGATTTGTTAGTTGCCACAGAGTGGGGAAGTCCAATAATATATCAAAATAACGCAGGAAAACTGAACAGAATTAAAACTCCAGAAAAGCTAAATGGCTTGTGGCAATCTATTACAACGTATGATATAAATGCTGATGGAGACAACGATATTCTTCTTGGAAATTGGGGAGAAAACACTCGATTTAATTCCTATGTAAAAGAACCTCTTTTAATGTATTATGGCGATTTTGATTCAAACGGAGTGAAAGAAGCAGTCATTACGTATAATATTGACGGCACATATTATCCTATGAATTCTAGAGATGAATTGGCTTCGCAAATGAATGTTATTCGTAAGCGATATCCAACGTATAAAGAATTTGCACTTCAGCCTATAGAAAAAGTGTTAACGCAAAGAGAGCTAAAAAACGCTCTAAAAAATGAGGTTCACACCTTGTCTTCGGGTTATTTAGCAAACAATAATGGAGTTTTTGATACCTTTATTAAATTTGAAGATGAGTTTCAATTAGCGCCTATTAATTCATTTTCAGAGATAGAAATCAATAAAAAAACCCAGCTTTTAATTAGTGGAAACTCTTTAAAAGTAAATACCTATCATGGAGGATATACAGCATTAAAAGGATATTTTTTAAATTCAAATTCTGATTATAAATCAGTAATTGAATTAGGTATAGACCCTATCAATAGTCAAGTTAAAAAAACAATGGTTATTAAAATGAAAGATAAAAATGCCTTATTCATTCTTTCTAATAATGATAGTCTAAAAACCTACTCTTTTCAATAATTTAATTGAGAAGTATTTCGGATATTTGCACAGCAATTATTCTTTAAGAAATGATAAAAACCGACATCCTTATTATTGGTGCTGGTCCTACAGGATTGTTCACCGTTTTTGAAGCTGGATTATTAAAATTACGATGTCATCTAATTGATGCCTTACCTCAAGTTGGTGGGCAATGTTCAGAAATTTATCCGAAGAAACCCATCTATGATATTCCTGCATTTCCAGAAATTTTAGCGGGCGATTTAACAAAAAATTTGATGGAGCAAATTAAACAATTTGAACCCACTTTTACTTTAGGAGAACGTGCAGAAACTATTGATAAACAAGAAGATGGCAGTTTTATTGTAACCACAAATAAAGGCACAAAACACCAAGCTCCTATTGTTGCTATTGCTGGCGGATTAGGAAGTTTTGAGCCCAGAAAACCACCAATTCCAAATATTATTAATTTTGAAGACAGCGGTGTAGCCTATATGATTCGTGATCCAGAAATATATCGCGATAAAAAGGTCGTTATTTCTGGTGGTGGAGATTCTGCTTTAGATTGGGCTATTTTTTTAGTGGATGTTGCTTCCGAAGTTACTTTAATTCATAGGCGAAATGAATTTAGAGGCGCTTTAGATTCCGTAGATAAAGTACAAGAATTAAAAGACGCTGGTAAGATTAAACTCATAACTCCTGCGGAAGTGAAAGGAATTATTGGAACGGATACGGTTGAGGGAGTCTCTGTTGTTAAAAATGGAGATGACGAGTTTATTATAGAAACAGACCATTTTATTCCGCTTTTTGGTTTATCGCCAAAATTAGGCCCTATTGCAAATTGGGGTTTAGAAATTGAAAAAAATGCTATTAAGGTAAATAATGCTTTAGATTATCAAACAAACATTCCAGGAATTTATGCTATTGGCGATGTAAATACGTATCCTGGAAAACTAAAACTGATTTTATGCGGATTTCACGAAGCAACCTTAATGTGCCAAAGTGCGTATAAAAGAATTTTTCCAAATAAAAAATATGTGATGAAATATACTACTGTTAGCGGAATAGAAGGTTTTGACGGAACTAAAAAAGAAGCCCCAAAAGCGGTGGTAAAAAAGATTGAATAGGTGATTGGTTTTTAGTAGTTAGTTTTTAGTAGTTAGTATCTAGTTTTTAGTGAATTAGTGAATTAGTGATTAGTTTTTTAGTAGCTAGTTTCTAGTAAATTAGTATTTTTGCTAAAAAAATTATAATCATGGGAATAAAAAGATTTGAAGATATTATTGTTTGGCAAAAATCTCAAGATTTTGCAGTAAACATTTATAGCAGTTTTAAAAATAATAAAGATTACTCTTTTAAAGACCAAATTAAAAGAGCTTCAGTGTCAATATCTAATAATATAGCTGAAGGCTTTGATAGAAGTTCAAATCCTGACTTCAAAAGATTTCTTTATTTTTCATTGGCATCAAATAGTGAAGTTCGGTCAATGTTGTATTTAGCGGTAAGATTAAACTTTATTTCAAAGGAAGTTTCAAAAAAGTTAATTGATAATTCTAATGAAATATCTAAAATGATTTTTGGATTCATAAAATCTTTAAAATAGTTTGACTAACCACTAACTAATTTACTAACTACTAGAAACTAACTACTAAAAACTAGATACTAACTACTAGATACTAACTACTAGATACTAATCACTTCCTGAAAGACATTACTCTAAAAATAACAGACAGAAAAGGAATACTCCACGAAGTTCAAGCCCCCACAGATATGGCAATGAATATCATGGAAATAGTGCGTTCTTATGAATTGGCAGAAGAAGGAACTATTGGTGTTTGTGGCGGAATGGCTATGTGTGCCTCTTGCCAATGCTATATAAAATCAGAACACGATTTGCCGTCAATAAGTATAGATGAAGACATGATGTTAGCAGAAGCATTTCACGTACAAGACAATAGCAGATTGGGTTGTCAAATATCCATTACTCCAGAATTAGATGGTTTAGAAGTTGAGTTAGCACCAGAAAGTTAAACACAATTTTCAGGTAGGAAAACCAAGCATTTCTCCCATACCCACAGTAAATAACCAACAGCCATATATTGAATGTTCAATTGAAACCAATAAGGTAGATTTTGTTTTTTTATATGTAAATGCAAATAAAATACCTCCAATAAAAGTTAACAATAAAACCATGGTATTTTTAAAGAAAATATGTGCTAACGAAAACAATACTGCATTTGTAAGAATAAAAAAAAGTTGATTTTTAAACAAAGATTGGTAGCGTTGAAAGAAAAAAGTTCTGTAAATTAATTCTTGTGGATATACAGAAAACACAGAGTAGAAAAATAAAATGGCACCCCAAAGTAGTGGCTTGGTTTTAATGACAGTAAATAAGTTTTCAGGGGTTATTAACCAAACATAAAAAGCAGTTATTATTCCAATAATTATTAGCCTTAATAGAGTAGTTTTCCAGAAATATTTCCAATCAATATTTTTAGAAATTTTAACCGTATTCCCTTCTATTCTAAACAAAACAAATAGAATATAAACAAACCCTAAAAAACCTATTCCTATTTTAAATACAACTAAAAATTCAACTAGAAAACTTATAGGTATAATTAAAAATAGAATAAAAAACTCTATTAATTTGTAGTTAATATTTTTCATTTTTTTACATAAAAAAAGGATAGATGTGTTGTAATTATTTATAGTTTAAAACTAATAAGGCTAACTACATAAAAAAAATGTTTGTGAGACTTTTCAGATTCTTGTGCTGAACTTGATTCAGCACAAGAATCTGAAAGATCTTGATAATAAAATACTTACAAGATTTTAATCAATAATATTTATTTTTTGTCGTGTACTAAAAGGCTAGATATTAGACAAATGTTTTAGCGATAATTCAATAAAATTGTGTAAACTAAAATATTTTAAGATGTGACCGATGTTTATACTCAAAACAATCTTTTTTACTGTAATTTTGCAATTCATTTAAGTAGTATGCAAAAGACACAAATTACCATACAAGAAACCACCAATAAAAGCATCTTAAAATTTGTAAGCAACAAAATTTTAATCAATGGAGGTAGTTACGAATTTAATAATATAGACGAAGCTAAAAACTCTTCGTTAGCACAACAATTATTCTA
>JBMYWO010000096.1:0-7281 GCA_049607505.1 Polaribacter sp. | reverse complement strand
GGTTTTGTAATTTTTTTTCCGTAAATATGTGGTGTAACGCCATCAATTTTTAAAATTTCTTCCATATTTTTATACACAACATCGCCTGTAAAACCTGCTGAACCAACCAAATTTACCATAATTCCTGCTACTTTGCTTTCGGTATTTCCTAACGGAAGATTTAAAATAGCACGTAGATGTTGCTCAAACTGATTGGTATAACTGGCTTCTATAGAATAATGCCCCGAATTGTGAGTCCTTGGTGCTACTTCATTGACTAAAACTCTATCATCCTCTGTTTGAAATAGTTCCACGGCTAACAATCCGACGAAGTCGAAAGCACTCACCACTTTTAAAGCAACTTCTGTTGCTTTTTTTGCAACAGATTCCTTTATTCTAGCAGGGCAAATTACATATTCCACTTGGTTTGCTTCTGGGTGAAATACCATTTCTACAACAGGATAGGTTTTTACTTCTCCATTAGTATTTCTGGCAACTATGACTGCCAATTCGTTTTTAAACGGAATTAATTTTTCTGCTATACATTCTACATTTGGTAAATTTTCTAAATCTTCAAAACTTCTAACAATTTTTACGCCCATTCCGTCATAACCAAAACGTGCAGCTTTCCACACAAATGGCAACTCAATTAAATCGTTTAAATATGAATGCTTTAATTCTTCTAAATATGCGTAATGAGAAAATGCTGCTGTTGGAATATCATTATCTATATAAAAATTTTTTTGTGTTGCTTTGTTTTGAATAATCCGTAAATCTTTTGGTTTTGGATAAATGGTTAGACCTTCTTTTTCTAATGTATCTAAAGCATCAATATTTACATTTTCAATTTCTATGGTTAGTACATCAACTTTTTTTCCGAAGTTATAAACGGTATCAAAATCTAATAAATCACCAATCACAAATTCGTTACAAATTTGCGCACACGGTGCTTCTGAATAGGCATCTAAAATAGCGGTATAAATATCTAGTTTTTGAGTTTCGGCAAGTAACATTCTTCCTAATTGACCTCCGCCAAGAACGCCTAATTTAAAACTGGAAGAAAAATATTTTTTCAATTGTAATCGTATTGTGTTTCCGCAAAAATACGTATCAATCTTTAAGTATGCTAAAAATTACTGATTCGAATGCTTGACCCATTTTTTGTAACCTTATATTCTCTAGCAGGACATAGATTTCCTTCTGTTTGTGGTGCTCCTCCAAAATGAACACTGTATTCGCTATCATCACAAGGGCATTTTAATATCAATCCATTTTCAAAAGCCATCGGATTAGCACAATCATTATTAGGGCATAACCTGTCATAAGCCACAAAATCAGAGCCGTTAATATTAAACAATAAAATTCCTTTGGATCCTCCTGAAAGTTCTGCAAAACCGCCTGGAGTTTGTGCATTGATTAATTGAGGATTGTTTAAATCTGTGTTAATATTTAGTGGTAAAGTTTGAAGGCAATTCTCTAAAACAGCGTTGTTTGCACACCCAAAAAAGAGTATCATAGCACCCAAAAAAATTGTTTTTTTCATCATAAAAATTTCCTATTCTTATTAACGATAGCAAGTTACAAATATTTTGTACATTTGTGGTCTAATCTCATTCCTTTTCAAAAGGTCAATGGGATTTTTTAAATTTAAGAAATCATGAGTGATATATCTTACTATTCCGCAGAAGGCTTAAAAAAATTGAAAGACGAATTACTGCAATTAGAGCAAGTAGAACGCCCTAGGGTTACGCAAGAAATAGCAGATGCAAGAGACAAAGGGGATTTAAGTGAAAATGCAGAATATCATGCTGCTAAAGAGGAGCAATCTCATTTGGAGTTTAAAATTGCAAAGTTAAAGAATGTAGTTTCTAATGCTCGTATTTTAGATGATTCTCAGCTAGATACGTCTAAAATTTTGATTCATTCTAAAGTAAAAATTAAAAATACAACAAACGGAATGGAGTTCGTTTACACTTTAGTAGCCGATTCTGAAACGGATGTTAGAAACGGAAAACTGTCTGTAAACTCGCCCATAGGAAAAGGGTTGTTGGGTAAAAAAGTTGGCGACATTGCAGAAATTAAAGTTCCGAATGGAATAATGAAATTTGAAATTGTTGATATTTCGAGGTAAGTGAAAAAGATTTAATTAAGACATAGGACTTAAGACTGAATGACATAAGACTTGCACTGAATACTGCGACTGAATACTGCGACTGAACACCGAGACTGAACACTGAATACTATAAAAAAATGAGTATATTTAGTAAAATAATTGCAGGTGAAATACCGTGTTATAAAGTAGCAGAAAATGATGATTTTTTAGCTTTTTTGGATATTAATCCGAATGCAAAAGGACACACTTTAGTAATTCCTAAAAAGGAAGAAAATAAAATTTTTGACCTTTCTAAAGACGCATATATAGACTTAATGGATTTCTCTTATAGCGTTGCCAAAGCAATCGAAAAAACCATTCCTTGTAAACGAGTTGGAATGAGTGTTATTGGGTTAGAAGTTCCGCATGTGCATGTACATTTAATTCCTATACATACAATGGCTGATATGCAATTTATCAAAAAACAAAAATTATCTAATGATGAATTTGTACTGATAGCAAAAGAGATTGCAGATAATTTTGAATAGATAAAAAGCTAAATGCTTTGGGTATATGACACACAAAGAATTCAATTTTAATATTTATAAAACAGATTTTTACGGTCAATATTGGCAAGCAGAAAACACAGAAGCAGTTGTAGTTTTGGTACACGGAATGGGAGAGCATTTGGGGCGATATACCCATGTTGTAGAAAAATTAATTCAAAATAATTTTTCAGTAGTTGCTTTTGACCATTTCGGGCATGGAAAAACTACAGGAAAAAGAGGTCATAATCCTAGTTTTAAAGCGGTTTTAGAAAGTATTACTCAAGCAATAAATAAAGCGATAGAATTATTTCCAAACAAATCTATTTTCTTATACGGTCATTCTATGGGCGGAAATGCTGCAATCAATTATACATTAAGAAAAAAGCACAATTTAAAAGCAGTCATTGCTACAAGTCCGTTTTTAAAATTGGCTTTTGAACCACCCAAATTAAAATTAGCAATTGGAAAATTACTACAAAAAATTGCCCCATCTATAACTATGGGAAATGAGTTGGATGCAAATTATATTTCAAGAGATAAAACGGAAGTTCAAAAATATATTAATGACCCTTTAGTGCATACTAAAATAAGCCCAAATTTTTCTTTAACCTTTATGGACACAGGGAAATGGGCCATTGAAAATGCAGGAAAATTAGAAATTCCTATGTATTTGCTACACGGAACTGATGATAAAATTATTGATTATAAAGGATCTGAAGCATTTTCAAAAAACACTAAAAAAGCGACTCTAAAATTGTATAAAGGTGGTTATCACGAATTGCATAACGATTTGTGTAAAGAAGAAGTGTTACAAGATGTTGTTAATTGGTTGAACTCACAATTATAAGTTTTTTGTTATCCCTTCGGAAATGGAAATCGATACAATATAAACACCTGTTTTTGAGATTGAAAATGAGATTTTACAGATTTTAAAATTTCAAATTAAAAACGCAGTCGTATTCCAAATTTGAAATTTCTACCACGAGTTTCATACCCCAAAATATCTTCATAATCTTTGTTAAATATATTTGTGATAGAACCAAATAGCGTTACAGTTCCTTCTAGTAATGTATAATTTGCATTCAAATCTAACAAGTCATAGTTTGGTAAAGTTGTTTCAACTGTTGCAAAAGTTGCACTATCAAAATAGTTTGCAAAACGATTGCCAACATTTTTATAGACCAACGAAACAAAAGATTTTTTTGTTGGATAAAACTCCACATTCGCAACCCATTTATGTTTTGGAATATATTCCACATCAACACTTTTGTCTATGTATGTATAGCCAAAATTTAAAGCTATTTTATCCGCAGGTTTTAAAAAAATTTCTGTTTCTACTCCGCTAACTTTTACAGTTTCTGTAGAGTTTGCATAGAGTCCAAAAGGTGCAGTAGCTAAATTGGTAAAAATAATAGCGTCATTTTCTACCCTATTAAAATAAACAGCATCAAAAGTGAACCATTTTTTATAGCTTGAATCAAAGCCAATTTCTAAAGTTTTACTTGTTTCTGGATTCAAATTGGTATCTCCATACACTGAAAATAATTGATAAGTACTTGGTGCAATAAACGCAGTGCTATAAGACGCTAACCCTCTTATTATTAATTCTTTATTTTTTATAAATTGATGAGAAACGTTGGCATCATACACAAAATGATTTCCATAATTACTATGAATATTCAGCCTTCCTCCCAAATTTGCAGTAAAACCATTTTCTGAAATATACATCGCAGAAATGTATGGATCTATGGTGTTAAAATGGGCTAGTTTTTTATCAATATTTCCAAACGGAGTTGTTGAGTTATTGCTATGATTTTGATAATTAATTCCTGTTATAAATTGTATTCTTTTAGAATAATGATACCTATTTACAAGATCTACATTGATGCTTTGCCCTTTAAAAACAGATATATTTGTAGTGTTAGAAAATGGACTAAAATTGCTGTCGGTTCTTTTTACATCATTAAAACTAGCTAACAAATAAACTTCGCCTAAATTATATACAAAACGTGGTTTTATACCAAAACGAATTTGAGATTGCTCGCCATTATTGATATCTGAATCTTCATAAATAGCCGCATCATAATCGTATTCAAATTCATCAAAATTTAAAAAAGAGCTAATATTCATTTTTTTATTGAATGTATATCCTAATTTTAACATTCCGTTTTTACTATAATAGGGATCGTTTTCAAAAACTTGATTGGTGTTACTTTTCGCTGACGACATTCCGTTTTTGCTAGTAATACTAAAAGATGTTAAAAAATTGAAATTCCCTAAATTTCCGTTGATGTTTCCATTTTGTTGTTTTTCAGACAATTGCGAACTAGAAGGTTTTGCATCATTATTTGTGCCAATGCTAGCCTGATACGAAATAGCTATTGTATCTTTTAAGGCTTTTTTTAGTGTAATATTGATGACTCCAGTTGCTGCTCCAGAACCATAGATTGTTGACGATGCGCCTTTCAAAACTTCTATACTTTGTACTTGGTTTAAAGACAGCAATCGCAAGTCGAATTCTTGATTGATTAATGACGGGTCAGACACGGGAACGCCGTCAATTAGTACTAAAACTTGTCTGCTTCTTCCACCTCGTACGTAGGTGCTTCTAGGTTCTGATGCCGTTGTATTTGAACCTTTTATTTCTATTCCAGGAATAGTATTTAGCAATTCAATAACTGTTTTTCCTGCGTTATTTACAATCTGTTTTTGCGTGATTTTATAAATGACTTTCCCAATATGTTCTTTTTTTATTGGAAACTTTGTTGCAGTAATCACTATTTCTTCCAATGCTTCTACTTTTTCTTGAGCAGAAATATTTTTGCTAACAAAAAGGCATACGAAACCAATAACAATACATAGTTGTTTGTTCATTTTCTAATACATTTACGTTAAGTATATGACAAAAAAATAAATTAGCACATAGTTTCTTTAAAATCAGTATTTTAAAAACAAACGTTTTTGAGACCTTTCAGGTTTTCAAAACCTGAAAGGTCTTGATAACAAAAGACTTACAAGGTTTTCAATCAATAATACTTATTTTTTGTCATATACTTAGACATTTACGATAAAATCAGGTAAATTTTTGTACAATAAAATTGTAAAGTACATCAACTTTTATCCCGAAAGTTTTTAACTCGTTATTATTTGGCAGGTCTCCTGACTTGTTTTTATGTTACTATGCCTTCCCAATAAAATATCAGTGGCAAAAGAGTAAGTAACATTCTCTAATGAGATGCTGAATCATTTTCAGCATAAACTTACAGTTGCGGGAACAGTTCTAGATTTTAACTAGATTCCCTTTTAATTTGATATAAAATGATTTCTTATATCAAAACCAAAATCTCTGCAAATGTAATTTATAAATTGATTTTAAAAAACATTTTTGTAATCTTGTTTGTTAAATAATTTGTAGATGACAAAAACAAACTCATTATCATTTTTAAGTGTTTTAATAATAATGCTTTGCTCTTGTAAAAAAGAAAAAGTATTCACAAAAGAAATCATAAAAACAGAAGCTATTTCCTCTATAAAATATGCAAAAGGATTTGATATTCAGTATTTTAAAGACTATAAAAAATTGATTATCAAACATCCTTATAAAAATTCTAACGAAGTTTTTGAATATGTTTTACTTGGTAAAAACACAGATACAATTGTAGATTTTAAGAAAGCACCTATTCGTATTCCAATTCAAAAAATGGTGGTTACTTCTACAACACATATACCGATGATAGAGTTGTTGGAAGAAGAAAAGTCTTTAATTGGTTTTGCACATACACAATATGTGTCATCCAAAAAAACAAGACAATTAATTGATGCTGGAAAGATTAAAGAAATAGGAAAAGAAAGTTCTTTAAACACAGAAATTTTGTTGAATTTACAGCCAGAATTAGTTGTGGGCTATAGTGTTTCTTCTACAGATAAAACGCTAAACACAGTACAAAAAGCAGGAATTCCTGTCATCTATAATGGTGATTGGCTTGAAGAAACTCCGTTGGGAAGAGCTGAATGGATTAAGTTTTTTGGAGTTTTATTTGATAAAGAAAAAAAAGCAGCTAGTATTTTTACATCCATTGAAAAAAATTATGTGGAAGCTAGAAAAATTGCCTTGAATACCAATACGCAACCAACTATTTTATCAGGAGCTATGATGAGCAAAGACATTTGGAGTTTGCCTGCGGGAGAAAGTTTTGTAGCTACTTTTTTAAAAGATGCAAACCTTGATTATTTATGGAAAAACACCCAAGGAAAAGGAAGTTTATCATTAAGTTTTGAAAGTGTTTTAGACAAAGCGCAAGATGCAGATTTTTGGATTGCTCCTGCTTATTTTTCTTCTAAAGAACAGTTGCTAAAAAGCAGCAAACATTATGCAAAATTTAAGGCTTTTAAAAACGACAATATATTTACGCCTTCTACCAAAAAAGGAAAAACGGGCGGTGTAATTTACTATGAATTAGCACCTACTAGACCCGATTTGGTTTTAAAAGATTTGATTAAAATTACAAATCCTAGTTTATTACCTAATTATGAATTAACATTTTTTGAAAGAATGAATTATACTGAAAACAGCTTAAGAGGAAATCAATGATGTTAAAAATAGAAAGTTTATGTCGTTTACAGTGGCGTTGAATTTTTTTAAATCATAAACATATATAGTGT
>JBMYWO010000095.1:0-7416 GCA_049607505.1 Polaribacter sp. | reverse complement strand
TTGGAAGAACCGCCCGCACACGCCATTTTTATTTTGGCAACTACAGAAAAACACAAAATAATTCCTACCATTTTATCTCGTTGTCAGATTTTCGATTTTAAACGCATTGGGGTTTTAGATGCAAAAAATTATCTAAAAACAATTTGCGAAAAAGAAAAAATTACTGCGGATGATGATGCGCTTCACATCATTGCTCAAAAAGCGGATGGTGCCATGCGGGATGCTTTATCTATTTTTGATAGAGTGGTTAGTTTTTCTGGCAGTAATTTAACCCGTGAAGCCGTTACCGAAAACTTAAATGTACTTGATTACGAAACCTATTTTAATATGACGGATTTGTTATTGGAAAACAAAATTCCTGAAGTATTAATTGCTTTTAATGCTATTTTAGGAAAGGGTTTTGAAGGACATCATTTTATCAACGGATTGGCAAGTCATTTTAGAGATTTATTAGTTGCCAAAGACAAAGCGACTGTAGATTTATTGGAGGTTGGCGACAACGCTAAAAAGAAATATTTAGCACAAGCTACCAAAACAAGTGTTCCTTTTTTATTGCAATCTATAGACAAAGCCAATGATTGTGATATAAAATACAAAGCCAGTAAAAACCAACGGCTGCTGGTGGAACTTACCCTTATGCAAATTGCCTCTATCACTTTTGATGGAGAAAAAAAAAAGCCAGTTAACTACATAATTCCCGCTACTTTTTTTACCTCATTATCTCCTGTTGCTAAAGAGATTACTACACCTATTGTTAGCGTAGCAATTCAGAAACCTAAGGTTGAAACTCCTAAAAAAACCACCTCAAAACCTATTTTAAATAATGTAGAAAATCGTTCTTCCTCACTATCTTTAAAAAGTATTCATCAGAGGAAAGAAGAAAAAAAATTAGTTAAAGAAGAAAATTACGATAATCATCCAAAAAGTGCTTTTAGCGAAAAAGAGGTGCAAAAACTTTGGAAAGAATATGCAATTGATTTAGATAAAAAAGGTCAGAAAAGCATTGCTTCAATTCTTGCAACGGATACTCCAAAATTGTTAGAAAATTTTAAGATTGAGTTTACGCTCCCCAATCAATTAATGCAACAGCAATTACAAAAAGAAAAACCTAAATTATTAAAGTTTCTTAGGGAAAAACTCAATAATTTTGGAATCACTATTGAGGTGAAAGTAAACGAAGTTATAGAAAAAAAATTTGCTTATACACCTCAAGAGAAGTTTAATAAACTAAAAGAGAAAAATCCACTAATTGAAAAATTGCGTCAAACTTTTGAGCTGGATTTGTAGTTGTTAAAAACAACAACTTATTTATTTCCTATTCCCTAAAATGAGCCTCTATAAAATTTCTAACAATTTGTTCTCCCACTTCTGTTAAAATAGATTCTGGATGAAACTGAACAGCTGAAATAGGATATTTTTTATGTTCAACGGCTTGAATTTTTCCATCTTCATCAATGGCAGTAATTTCTAAAACCTCTGGAAAACCTTCATTAGAAGCAATCCAAGAATGATACCTAGCGGCTTTAAATTTTGTTGGAATGTGTTTAAAAATAGTAGCGTCTTTTTTAATAATTTCCATTTCTGTGGCAACTCCGTGAAAAACTTCATCCAAATTGATAATTTTTCCACCAAACACTTCTGTAATTGCTTGCAAACCTAAACACACCCCAAAAATGGGTTTCTTTCCTGCATATTCTTTTATCACACTTTTTAAGATTCCTGCTTCGTCTGGAATTCCTGGTCCTGGAGATAACATAATGGCATCATACCTATCTATTTCTTCAATAGAAATTTCATCATTTCTAAAAACTGCAGGAAATTTACCCGTAATTTTTTCTACTAGATGCACCAAATTGTAAGTAAACGAATCGTAATTGTCTAATATTAGTATGTTCATTGTATTGAGTTATAAGTTGTAGGCTATACGCCGTAAGCTATAAGCTTGTAGGCTAAGCATAAAGCATATTGCATAAAGCGTATAGCCTACCGCCAATTTATATTTTCTCCGCCAACAACAACGCTTTTTTTAACGCTGCTAATTTATTATTTACTTCTTGCAATTCTTTTTCTTCATCTGAATGTATCACAATTCCTGCGCCTGCTTGCGAATACAATATATTATTTTTGCTCACAAAAGAGCGAATGGCAATCGCCAAATTTACCGAACCGTCTAAACCAATAATACCCACTGCGCCACCATAAAATCCACGAGATTGATTTTCATATTTGTCAATCAATTGCATCGCTTTATATTTTGGCGCACCGCTTAAGGTTCCTGCGGGAAAGGTATCGCCCACAATTTCTATGGGGTTTCCTTTTATTTTTCCTTGAACTGTGGACACCAAATGAATGACATGGCTAAAATATTGCACTTCCTTAAACACCTCAACGGTTACATTTTCAGCATGTTTGCTTAAATCGTTTCTTGCCAAATCTACTAGCATCACATGTTCTGCGGTTTCCTTTTTATCTTCGGATAATTTCTTTCCTAACTTAATATCTTCTACCATATCGCCAGTTCTTCTGAACGTTCCTGCAATTGGATTGATAATGGCTTTGCCAGCATTTATTTTAATCTGTGCTTCTGGCGAAGACCCCATCAATTTAAAAGAACCGTAATCAAAATAAAATAAATAGGGTGACGGATTTATGGAACGCAATGCCCTATATACATTAAATTCATCGCCTTTAAATGCTTGTTGAAATTGGCGTGATACCACCAATTGAAAAACATCACCACGCTTGCAATGTGCTTTTGCTTTTGCTACATATTCTTTAAAATCTTCATTGGTACAATTGGAAGTTTCACTTCCTTTAATTTCAAATTTTTGGGTATTGAACGTTTGTATTTCTATAATGGTTTCTATTTCTGAAATTCTTGAATCTGTTCCAACTTCAATATTTTCTATCAATGTCATTTCATCATTAAAATGATTAATGGCGATGATAAATTTATAAAAACTGTACTGTAATAAGGGAATTGCAGACGGTGCTTCTTGGTTGTTCAGGGTTATGGTTTCAAAATACTGAACGCCATCATAGGTTGTATATCCATACAATCCATTAAAGGATTTTAATTTTGGCTCGCAATCTAAATCTATATAATTTGCATATCTGTCAAATAATTCATAAAAATTCTTTTCAATGGTATTCTTCTCAAGGATTTCTCCTTTTTTAGAAATTACCAATTGATGATTTTCCGTTTTAATAGTTACCAAAGGCTCTATACATAGAAAAGAAAAACTTTCTTCTTTGCTATGATAATCGGAACTCTCTAACAATAAGGTATTTGCATATCTGTCTCTAAAACGCAGATACAAACCAACAGGCGTAATGGTATCCGCAATTATAGTTTTAGAAAGTGTCTTAAAGCTCAAGCCCCCTTTAGTTCCCCCATTTCGACTGCGCTCAATACAGGCTTCGGGGGAAAAGGATTGTGGCTCAACTGTGTGTTTTTCTTTATTTTTACTCATAATAATTTCGGTTCTAATTCCTTCCCCTTGGTAAGGTTAGGATGGGCTTTAGGGAAAAGAAAAAGGCCTATCGTGAGATAAGCCTTTTCATATATTTTCTAATATGGATTTCTTCTCACTTATGCTTTAAGAGAGTTGCACCACCATATATTTTTAGTATTTAATTTCATTTGATAAAACAAAAATAAGATAGATTTTTTAAATAACAAGTGAAATCAAATTTTTATTCTATTTTTAAAAGCGAATTATTTTTTGAACCTTGTTTTTTTGAAGATATTTTTTAATAATAAATTTTGATAATTCTTTGTTTTTTAGTGGAGTAAGAATTGATTTTAAAATATCTAATTCATTTTTTTGAAAAGCCAAATTGGTGTAGCCATAGCCAAAAACTTCATTTTTTTCTACAAGAATAACCCCATTTTCTTCAACGTCTCTTCCTTTGTCAACAATGATAAAATCGCTGTGATTAAAATCTAAATGAGTTAATTTTCTTCTTTTGATAATATTGTATTTTGGCACTAATATTTCTAACTCTGAATAATATTTTAACCGTGTAAATAACTCATTACCAGTTTTATCATAACTAACAGATACTACCCTATCTTGAATTTTTTGTGCGCGTTTGGTTTCTTTTAAAAACAATGTATTTACTACTGCTTTTATATTTTTTCCTTTTCCAATATAAATTACTTTTCCGTTTGCGTTATGCACATAAAATACTCCAAAAACAGTTGGAATGGTTTCTATTATTTTCAGCAATTTTTTTTTGACTACCCTATTATCAAAGTATTTTATTGAATTTTGAATAATGGTTTTATCAACATCTTTTTCTAGTAATAATTTAAAAAGTTGTACAGTTGCCAACGCATCTCCTGAAGCTCTATGCCTATCTGCGATGGGAATTCCCACAGATTTTGCAAGTTTTCCTAGGCTATATGAAGGCTTGTTTAAAATAAGTTTTTTGCTTAATTCAACAGTACATAAACTATTTCTATCAAAAGTAAATCCTAACCTGCTAAATTCTGTCCGTAAAATTCTGTAATCAAAAGAAGTATTGTGAGCTACAATAGTGCAATTTTTGGTAATTTCTACAATTCGTTTGGCTACTTCAAAAAATTTAGGGGCATTGCGTAACATCTTGTTGTTAATGCCTGTCAATTTTACAACAAATTGTTGAATTTCTTTTTCAGGATTTATTAAGCTAATAAATTGATCTACAACTGTATGTCCGTCAAATTTATAGATAGCAATTTCCGTAATTCCTTCTTCATTATATTTACCTCCAGTAGTTTCTATATCTAAAATAGCGTACAAATCTTTGACTTTTTGATGTGTAAATTATACATAATTTCTTACACCAAATATAGAACTTCCTATTCGTACCATAGTACTTCCATTTTTTATGGCTAATTCATAATCTCCACTCATGCCTATGGATAAGGTTTCAAGTTTGCAGTTTTCAGTTGCAGTTTGTAATTTTTGTTGATTGAAAAATTTTTTTAATGATGAAAATTCTTCTTCCAATTGTTCTTGATTGTCAGTAAAAGTTGCCATTCCCATGAAGCCAACAATTTTAATATTTTTTAATATTGATAATTCATCCGAAGAAATGATCGTTTTAATTTCAGAAAATGATAAACCAAATTTTGTGTCTTCTTTGGCAATTTTTGCTTGCAACAAACAATTGATAATTCTGTTGTGTTTTTTAGCTTGTTTGTCTATTTCTTGTAACGTTTTAAAACTATCTACACCATGAATTAAATGGACGAAATGAGCCATATATTTTACCTTATTTCGTTGTAAATGACCAATCATGTGCCATTGAATATCTTTAGGTAAAACATTATATTTATCAACCATTTCTTGGATTTTATTTTCACCAAAAACTCGTTGACCCCCTTCATAGGCTTCTTTAATAGCCGAAATAGGCTTGGTTTTAGAAACTGCAACTAAAGTTACATTTTCTGGTAAAATCGATTTTATATGACCTATGTTTTTTGCAATCATACTAAAATTCATACATCGTTAAACCACTTCTTAATTTTGGTTGAATATAGGTTGTTTTTGGTGGCATTTTTAGGTTTTCATTTGCAATTTCTTTAATATCTTCAACAGAAATTGGCATTAAACCAAAACCAACTTTATACAAACCTTCATCTACTTTTGTTTTTATAGAAATAATATCTTTTTTATTATGAGAATAACCAATTCTATTGTTGTTTGTTAAGTCTTCAATTCCTAAAATTGGATTTAAAATTGTTCTAAAAAGTATTTCTGCATCTAGTTTACTTAACGCATCTGTAAAATTATAAATATCTTTTCTTAAATATAAAGAATAAAATTCTCCATTCAAATACATACTAAAATGATGCTTTTTTGACGGAACATATAATTGCTGACCACGATTTTCAATTCTAAAAGAGTTGTCTAATTTCAAAAGAAATTCATCTATAGATAAACCGTTTAAATCTTTTACAAACCTATTAAATTCAGATATTTGTAAATGAGATTCTGGTATTAAATAACTCATAAAAAAGTTGTAATCTTCTTTGCCTGTATGATTTTTATTTTCTTCTGATAAATCTTTGGCTAGCAGGGCAGAGGAAGCTGATCTATGATGACCATCTGCAATATAAAGTGCATCAATTTTTTGAAAAGCCACTGTTATTTTCTGAATAATATCGTCATCAGAAACCAACCAAAGTTTGTGCAACCTTTTATCTGTTGTAGAAAATTCGTATTCAGGTCTTTTTTGTTTTTCAGTATGTATAATGTTTTTTAAAGTTTCATCATCTTTAAAAGTTAGCAAAACGGGTTCTGCATTAAATCCTGTAATTTTTAGGTACTTTTCAAAGAGTATTTCTCTTTTACAAATTGTGCCTTCATGTTTTTTTATTTTATTGTTTAAGTAATCTTCAACGCTTGTTGCAGCAATAATTCCGCAGAAAGAAAAGTCAGTATCTATTCGTTCATAAATATAGAAAGCAGGGGCATTATCTTGAATAAAAATGGTGTTTTCTTTAAATTCTAAATAACGATTATGCACTAATTTAAAACGTTGTTCTCCAGAAACTTCTTGTTGATATTTATAACCAGGATTTATTATATGTAAAAATGTATAAGGGTTAAAATCTAATTTTGCCCCAAGTTCTTCAGCAGTATAGGCTTCGTAAGATTTAGAAGAAACCAAAGCAACTTTGTCTCTACTTGGTCTAACTGCTTTAAAAGGTTTTACAATTGCCATATTTACAAGTGATTAGTTTTTGTTATTACACAGAGTTTCACAAAGGTTTGCAGGACACTACTTCTAGTTCCTAGCTTTCTAACTTACAACCCCCTTTCTTTTTTAATTCTATCATAGGCAGATTGAATATTTTGAAACTTTTCATTAGCTCCTTTTAAATGTTCTTCGCCTAAATCTTGTAATTTATCTGGATGATATTTCTTTGCCATTCTTCTATATGCTTTTTTAACCTCATCGTCAGTAGCATTTTTTGAAATTTCTAAAATTTTATAAGCATTGTCTGAAGCGTCATAAAACATCGCTTTTATCGATTCGAAATCATGTTGATTAATGTATAAATACCCTGCAATTTTTCTAATCTC
The DNA here is from genome assembly GCA_049607505.1 of Polaribacter sp. GTDB lineage: Bacteria > Bacteroidota > Bacteroidia > Flavobacteriales > Flavobacteriaceae > Polaribacter. The sequence continues at coordinate 337 of JBMYWO010000095.1, read as the reverse complement.
TTCTACCTCAACTTCCGTAACAAAACCGTCTGCTTTTGCAATTCCAAACAAAAAATGAATTAATTGTAAACGTGACGCATGTGTTATATGCTGACGAATTTGCATACAAACCTGACGTGCAGAGATATGTTTTTTTATAATTCCTTTGAACAATTTAAAAGCACTATTGGCACGCTCTTTCCCGTACATATTCAGAAAATGCGTACGCACATAATCTAATTCTCGTTTGTCAACTTTTCCATCTGCCTTTATGACAATTGTTGCCAAGACCAATAAACTCATTTCAAAATCTCCCGATGTTGTATTTGCTCTTTGTTGCACATTGCCCCGTTGTCTA
>JBMYWO010000094.1:0-7496 GCA_049607505.1 Polaribacter sp. | reverse complement strand
GGTGTTTGTATTGGAAAAACAAGGTCTGACACCAACGGTGTATTAAACTTTAGGGTGGATAGAAAAACGATTGGGAAAGAACATCTTTTAGTGATTTCTCCTCTTGTAAAAACTGCGCGAAAAGACACTTTTTTTGCAGATCATTCTCAATTACATATCTCTTGTCAAGGAGTTGATACGCTTGAATTTTCTCCAAATTATTTAGATCAAAATGTAATTTTTTATACAAAGTTTGAGAAAGTGTATGTTTTTTTAAGTCCAGGTCATTAATATGCAAAATAGACAGCTATTAGACTCTTTATTTACTCTATTAAAATTTGCTTTTTTAATTTCAATGACCTCTTGCTCTATTTTCAAAAGTCAAAAAGTTGAATTAGAAGGGAAGTTACTGAGTTCAGATTTCAAAATTCCTCTAAAAGCTGAGTTAGTTTGGTTTTCTGGAGGGAAAAAAATTGCTAAAAGTGAATCGAATTTGGAAGGAGACTTTAGGTTTGATTCAACGAAGTATTACTCAAAAGACTCTAATGTTTTAATAGTAAAGCCATTAATTATAAAGACCTTCAAGGATACTGTATTGCCTTATAAAAGTAAGATAGGTGTTATTTGTAAAGACTTGGATACGATTTCCTTTAATCCTGCTAAAATTGAACATTTGAACTAAAAAAGCCAACGCACAGTCAAGCCCATTTATTTTCCGCCAACGCTCAATTCCAACGCTCGAAAAATAAAAGAGCTTGCCTTTTCCCACCTTCACGCATTTTGAAAAATATACTTTGAAATCAAAACAACTTTATTACATTTGCCAATAATTAGCAAGTTTAATTTTAGCAAGTCTAATATATGGCAACATTTGGAGAATTTTTGCGAAAGGAACGTGAAAAAAAGGAAATGAATCAAAGTGATTTCGGTCAAGAAATTGGAATTATTATGACTGACATTAGCAAGATTGAAAATGGTCGCAAAAAATTCCCATTTCAAAATCTTGAAAAACTTTCTATTTTTTTGGATAAAACATTAAATGAATTAAAAACTATTTATGTTGCTGACATCATTGTCGAAGAGGTCCATAAATATCATTGTTCAGATGACGTGTTTTTAGTCGCTGAAAAACAATCAAAATACATCAAGAACAAAAATGTAAAACAAGGAAACTTCAATTTTTAATTATGGCAAACGAAAGAAAAACTGAAACTATTGTACGTAATCATTTTTTTAAATATCTAAATGACCTCGACATTGAAGAGCAAAAATCAGATGTTGCAAAAATAGATAAATTACTTAAAACTGCATCCAAAAAAGGAAACGGCAAAGGTTATCCAGAATTTTTAATTCAATACAAATTAAATTCTGATTTACTTATTGTTATAGAATGTAAATCTGACATTAAAAAACACGAAAGCCAAGACAGGGATAGATATTCGGAGTTTGCTGTAGATGGTGTTTTGTTGTATGCTTCATATCTATCAAAAGATTATGATGTTTTGGCCATAGCCGTAAGTGGCGAAACAAAAAGAGATTTAAAAGTTTCTCATTTTCTACATTTAAAAGGCGAAAGAAAAGCGACAACTATTTTTGGCGATACATTACTGTCATCTAACGATTATTTGAACGGTTATTTAAAAAGTCCCGAGAAATTTAGACAAGATTATAAAACTTTACTTGACTATACAAAAGATTTAAATGACTATTTGCATTCTCACAAAGTATTAGAAAGTGAAAGAAGTTTACTAATTAGTTGCATACTTATAGCTTTAGAAAACACAGCTTTTAAAAATTCTTATGCTTCGCATAAAAAACCAAAAGATTTAGCAAATTCTTTAGTACAAACAGTATCAAATGAACTTGAAAATGCAAATATTAGTAGAGATAAACTTGATAAATTAAATACCCGTTTTAGTTTTATAAAAACTGACACTTCATTATCCTCTAAAGATAAAGTGCTTAAAGAATTAATCGATAACATTGATTTAAATATTAATCAATTTATTAAAAATCACGAATATTTTGATGTTTTAGGTCAGCTTTATATAGAATTTTTAAGGTACGCTAATAGTGATAAAGGTTTAGGTATTGTGTTAACACCACCACATATAACAGACCTATTTGCAGAACTAGCTCAAGTTAACAAAAACTCAATTGCTTTTGATAATTGCACAGGAACAGGTGGATTTTTAATAGCTGCAATGAAAAAAATGATTGCGGATGCAAAAGGAGATACTGACCGTATTAAGGAAATTAAATCTAACCAATTAATTGGTATTGAATATCAATCACACATTTTTGCATTAGCTATTTCTAATATGTACATCCATCAAGATGGGAAAACTAATATTATGAATGGCAGTTGTTTTAATGAAGACCTCATTAATGAAGTCAAAAAAAAGAAACCAACTGTTGGTTTTCTTAATCCGCCTTATAAATCGGACAAAAAGAAAGATACAGACGAATTAGAATTTATTGCAAATAATTTGAGCTGTCTTGTAGATGGTGGTACTTGTGTAGCTATAGTACCTATGCAAAGTGCTTTAGCTCAAAGAGGAAAAGTACTTGAATACAAGAAAAAGCTATTAGAAAATCATACACTGGAAGCTGTTTTATCAATGCCAGATGAACTGTTTTTTAATTCAAAAGTTGGTGTTGTTTCTTGCATTATGGTTTTTACTGCTCATAAGCCACATCCAAAATCAAAAGAAACGTATTTTGGTTATTACAAAGATGATGGATTTGTAAAAAGAAAAGTACAAGGAAGATTTGATGCTTTTGGAAGATGGGATGCTATTAAAGAAAAATGGCTTACTAATTTTTTAAATAAAAAAAGCGAACCAGGTTTTAGTATAAGTAAAGTAGTAACAGCTAAAGATGAGTGGTGTGCTGAAGCATATATGCTTACAAATTACAATGTGATTTCTAAACAACATTTTGAAGACACCTTATTACATTATTGTTCTTTTTTATTCGGAAATAAATTAACTAAAACAGTTTCCGTAGATAGCTTCAATAAACAAGAAGTAGATTTATCGCTCAATACTTGGAACGTATTTAAATTACATAAAGATTTATTTGAAATTACAGGTAGTAAAACGACACCTATTTTAGAACTTGAGGAATTTGGTTTTGGTCAGTATCCGTATGTAACAACACAAGCTACCAATAACGGAACAGATGGGTTTTATGATTACTTCACAGAAAAAGGAAATGTGTTAACCGTTGATAGTGCAGTAGTTGGCTACTGTTCTTACCAACCAACGAACTTTTCGGCAAGTGACCACGTAGAAAAATTGATTCCAAACTTTGAAATGAATAAATATGTTGCACTATTTTTAGTTACTATCTTGAATTTGGAAAACTATCGTTACAATTATGGAAGGAAAGCAAGTCAAACAAGAATGAAGACTATTTCTATCAAATTACCAGAAAAAAATGGGCAACCTGATTTTGAATTTATGGAGAATTTTATAAAGAGTTTACCTTATTCTAAATCGCTTTAGCCAACGCTAAAAAGCCATACACATTCGCAATTCGCTACAGCCAACGCTACGCCAAAAATTGCAAAAGAGTATGTCTTGCCAACGCTCACATTTGAACTAAATAACAAACATCGGAAAACCAAGCAGAACGCTAAGCACTACTAACAACTAAGTATTCGTGCTGGCGATACCGAAAACACGGCACACGTAGCCCAAGCATGAATACTGTGTTGACTAACCCATTCTCCTTCTATGGGGAAATCGACTAATTGCTTTACCTTTCTAAAATTTGATTTTACCTTGTTTTTTGCTTAAAAACTGGTTTTTTGATGCTGTTTTTATCCTCTTTTCTTCCTTAATTTTCTTTTTTTTCGGTTTTGGTAATTTTGTGTTTCAAAATCGTATTTTTCTTTCTTTTTGGCCATAGAAATCCCATTACAAAAGTATCATTTTTTTTGTATTCTGTTGTCTATCCGTAAGTTATGCTCTTTTATCTTCCTTTCTATATCTGGTGGTGGGCGGTTTTTGGGAAACACAACTATTGGGTTTAGCTTTCCTTTTTGGCCTTTTGGAATAAAAATGGTGTCGCGGTCAAAATCTAGGTGTTTAATTTCTAAATTGCACAACTCATAACTTCGCATGCCAATTCTGGCACTGAAAATAGCGCTTTCTCAGTGATGGTTTGTGTTTTTTTTATACATTGTCCTCGATTTAAACATTAATAATCCTACAAAATACAAAACTGTAGCACAGTCTTGAAAAGCTCCCGAGGTACGAGGCTTAGTTCAACAAAGGTTATACGTAATTTGGGTTTTGGTGGTTAATGAAAGTTTACTGTGGTATTTCTGCCAAAGCATAAAAAAGAATAAAATTCAATAATTTAACTTTACGACACTAAACTTAAAAAAATAAACCTACAGGTTGATTTTATGAAAATAGATAGTATATTTGCAATAATAAAGAACAGTTTAATTTCTATAAAATATATTGAAAATGAAAATGATGAGTTTGAAAGAATATTTGACAATTGGACAGATGTTGAATATTTATCTAACTTTTTCAATGAGCATAATAAAGACCTTCAAAGTGGATTCTACGGAAAAATAAGAATTGAACAAGCAATTGAAAGAACCATTCAAGAAGCTGAAGAACTTGAAGAAATAATATTAGAAATATCAGAAAGTGGAAAAACTAATGATTATAAAGCACTCCAAACCTTATTTAAACCTCTTGACAATAATGAATACACTTTAAAAGACCATCAACAATCAAAAGCATATGGCTCAGAACACAAAAGTTGGTTAAGAATTTATGCTATTAGAATTGCAAAAAACACTTATGTTATTACTGGTGGAGCTATTAAACTAACTGAAACGATGAATGATCGCGATCATTTAAAAGAAGAACTAAAAAACCTAGAGAGTGTAAAAGAATACTTAATTGATAACGGATTATTTGACGAAGATGATTTCGAGTATTTAGAAATAAAGTAATTATGGCAATTAAAGACTTAAATAAAAAGCTTAACTCGCTTACCTCTGAGAATAAAAGTAGGTGGGAAGAAAAGGCAAAAAATAGATTAGCAAATAAATCTTGGCTTAAGTATTCAAGAAAAATAGCTATTAAAATTAACACCCACCTTCAAGCTAACAATATTAAACAAAGGGAATTAGCTATATTATTAGATGTCTCTCCTCAACAAATCAGCAAAATAATTAAAGGGAGAGAAAATCTTACTTTAGAGACAATTTCAAAAATTGAAGATGCCTTAAATACCCAATTACTGGAATTAAATAAAACCAAAAAAACTGAAATAAATTTAAATAGGGATTTAGAATATACAAAATCAACATTTAAAACAAATAAATATCAAATTTCAACAAGTCGAGTTATTAAAGTAGATTTTAGAAATAATAATGGATTAGCAAAAAAGGCATTATAATGAATGAAATTGGGTTTAAATTAGAAAAAATAAATACTGAACAATTCGCCATTATTGAAAGTTCATATGATGAATGTAATAATGATATTGGACTTGAAGCAAATATAAAGTTTGGCACCAGTGCCGAAGGTCTTGCTATTATTTCAATAATTAAATTTCAATTCGAGCAAAAAGAAAAACCCTTTTTAATTGTTGAAGTCTCTTGTGAATTTAGTATTGAGGAAAATAGATGGGGTGAATTTTCTAATGGAAAAACTATACATATTCCCAAAGGTTTTTTAGCTCATTTAGCAATGATAACAGTTGGAACAACAAGAGGAATACTACATTCAAAAACAGACAATACAAAGTTTAATGAATTTATCTTACCTACTTTAAATGTTGCTGAAATGATTACTGAAGACGGTATCTTTGAAAAATAGCCAATTGCCCAAACAACTAAGTACTCGAACTGGCGATACCGAAAACACGGCACACGTAGCCCAAGCATGAATACTATGTTGACTAAGTCATTCTCCTTCTATAGGGAAATCGACTAATTGCTCTACCTTCCTAAAATCTGATTTTATCTTGTTTTTTGCTTAAAAAATGGCTAGCTACGGTAAGGAAACAGTATTCAGCCTTGTTTTACCATTGGAACTTTTCTCAAATCAACCTTATTGCTTAGATTTGTACAACAAGAGTCCCCGCAGAGCGGGGCAGGCTGTATGAGGGGAGGCTATCACGCTTAGCCTGCCCCGTGCTCGATACGGGGATTCTGTGAGAGGCTTAGGGTGAAATTCTCTTTGCCTACTCGATTACTAGACCGTTGTAGCTCATTTAAATTCGACATACAGCTCAATTTAATATCGTTTTTGAGCTAAATATACTATCCTTGTGAGCTTAAAACTAAAGTATGATTAAACAAAGAGAACAAAAAATAATTGACTTTGTCAAAGAATCAGGGGAGTGCTCATCTAAGGAAATCTTTGAAAGCGTTGATATTGCGATAAGTTATGCAACACTGAAAAGAATTCTAACAGGTTTAATGTCTGCCAATTATATTAGTACAAAAGGAAAAGGAAAAGGCACAAAGTATTTTTTATCTCCTGCTTTTGAGCTTATTCAGCCAATTGATATTGAGAAATATTACCAAAAGGAGATTGACGAAAGACAGATTAAAGAATCGTTTAACTTTGAAATATTCACAAGCATTTTGAATAAGTACGATTCATTTACAGAAAACGAATTATCAAGTCTTTCAATATTACAGACAGAATATCAAACTAACATCGCTGAACTATCTGAAAGTGAATATAAAAAAGAATTAGAGCGACTTGCTATTGATTTGAGCTGGAAATCTTCTCAAATTGAAGGGAACACTTATTCATTGTTGGAAACAGAACGCTTACTAAAAGAGAAAGAAACAGCAGCAGGTAAAACAAAGGAAGAAGCAATAATGCTTTTAAATCATAAAGACGTATTGGACTTTATTATAGAAAACAATGATTATTTAAATCCTTTAACTGTTTCAAAAATAGAAGATATTCACAGTATTCTGACGAAAGAACTTGACGTAGAAAGAAATCTGAGAAAGAGAAGAGTTGGTATTTCTGGAACTAACTATAAACCTCTAGATAATGAATTTCAGATATTAGAAGCACTTAAAAGTACTTGCGAAGTCATAAATTCAAAGGATAGTATTTTTGAGAAAGCACTGCTTGCATTAGTCTTAATATCCTATATTCAGCCATTTATGGATGGAAATAAAAGAACGGCAAGAATTGTAAGTAATGCAATACTTATGAGTTATAATCATTGCCCTTTGTCATTCAGAACAGTTGATTCGATTGATTACAAAAAAGCAATGCTATTGTTTTATGAACAAAATAACATATCAAATTTTAAGGAGATTTTCATAAATCAATTTGAATTCGCAGTAAGAACATATTTTTAAAGAATGAAAGAAAACAAAAACGAGCTACAACAACTAAGTATTCGTACTGGCGTGCCTGTTCCGATTGTTATCGGAATAGCCCAAGCATGAATACTATGTCGACTAAGCCACTCTCCTTCTATGGAGAAATCGACTAATTGCTCTACCTTTC
>JBMYWO010000093.1:0-7507 GCA_049607505.1 Polaribacter sp. | reverse complement strand
ATATTTTAATTAAATTAACGTGTTTAATCGGTTTGGTTGTGGCTCCTATTTTAGGAGGACACAATTCTGATAATCATGCAACAGCTGAAGCTAATGTTTGGATAACAAAAAATGGTGAGAAGCATGAGATTAAAGTTACTTCTGATGCAAAATTTGTTTCTAAAAAAGAAATGAAAAAAGTGGTAAAAGTAAATATCGAAAAAAATGATGATGGAACAGCAAAAGCAATCATTACTACTACAACTATTGAAAATGATAAAGAAGTTACTAAAGATGAAGTAATTGAAGGAACTTTAGAAGAAGTAAAAGCAAAATTAAAAGATATTGAAGGAGTAGAAATTAAACTCAAAGAGAAAAATTAATTTTCTTCAAAAAACAACAAAAAAGCCACTCTAAAATGTGGCTTTTTTTATGCAAAATTTTGTTAACAAGGTAGCATGCTACCTTGCATAATACTATTGTAATTAGAAGTTATAATTATTAAAAAACACAACTATGTTCCGATGGATATTTCTAATAGTAGTTCTTTTTATTTTAGAAATCTATACCTTTTTTGCCATACGCACACTCACTAAAAACAAATTTATTTTAATTAGTTTTTGGGGTATCGTCATATTGGTTTATGCAGTGTTTTTTTATCAAACCACACTTGCACAAAAAGAAGGAAGATTTAGTCTTTCCACAGGATATGCAATCGCTTTATTACTTACCTTTTCAGTCCCTAAATTACTTGTTTTAGGCATTCTTTTTTTAGAAGACATTTTTCGCTTTTTCGCATCCTTTTTCAATTATTTTCAACAAGGAAATTCAAACATATCAGAAGCTATTCCTTCCAGAAGAAAATTTATAAGTCAGATTGCTTTAGGCATTGCAGCAATTCCTTTTGCTAGTTTTATTTATGGCGTTTTTAAAGGAAAATATAATTTTAAAGTTTTAAAAGAAACGATTTATTTTGATGATTTACCTGACGCTTTTGACGGCTATAAACTAACGCAAATATCTGATATTCATTCAGGAAGCCTAGATAATAAAGATAAAGTAGAATATGCCGTAAATTTAATTAACGAGCAAAAAAGCGATATTATTCTTTTTACTGGAGACATTGTAAATTCTGTAGCAGAAGAAATGAATCCGTGGATAGATAGCTTTAAAAAATTACATGCTACTGACGGAATGTATGCCGTATTAGGAAATCATGATTATGGCTATTATGCCTACAGAAAAGAAGAAGAAATTGCAGAAAATCAGAAAAAAATGGAAACAATTCATAAATCTATTGGATTTGATTTGTTGCTGAATGAAAGCAGAACTATTGAAAAAAACGGCGATACAATAAACATTCTTGGCGTAGAAAATTGGGGGGCTTCTAGGCATTTTCCAAAACGTGGAAGCCTGAAAAAAGCAACAGAAAATATTAGCAATGGTGAGTTTAATATTCTACTATCTCATGACCCTTCTCATTTTGATTATAAAAAACAAGAATTAAATACTAGCGATAAAAACAAATCTGATTTTATAACTGATGAAACGAATATCATAGACTTTGATAAAAAAATTCAGTTGACACTTTCCGGTCATACCCACGGAATGCAATTTGGTATAGAAATACCAACCTTAAACATTAAATGGAGTCCCGTAAAATATCGCTATCACAATTGGGCAGGATTATATAAAAAAGCAGAAAAATATTTATATGTGAATAGAGGTTTTGGTGTTTTAGCATTTCCTGGACGTGTTGGTATTTGGCCAGAGATTACCGTTATAGAACTTAAAAAAGCTTGATAATCAGTCTATTTAATTAGAATTATTATATTTGTAGCATAACAAGTAAATTATTTATAAATTTTTACCAATAAAAGTTGTTGTTATGACAAAATTTGGAGAACTCATAAGTATTAAAAAACCCGTCTTAATTGACTTTTATTTTGATTGGGATGATACAGATACTAGCCTAGACACCTTACGTAATGTGGCTGCTGCGCTTGGAGACAGGGCAAAGGTGATAAAAATTGATATCAAAAAGAACGAGCCTTTGGCAGATGCACTTCGTGTAAAAGGAAACCCTACCTTTATGATTTATAAAAATGGCGAAATGAAATGGCGTCAAACAGGCGAACAAGATGCCAATACGTTAATTGGTTTGGTGCAACAATACGTTTAGGTTTTAGAAAACATAGACTATGTGGAACTATGTGCCTATTGTGGTTAAATAGTTTAGAATTTTTGCCTAGGATTTTGATGTAATATTTGATTATTGTTTCTGAAATTTCTCTAATGCTTTTTTCGTAAATTCTGATAAAACCAATTTTCCAGAAATTGCTGCTCTTTCTTTTAGTAAAACATCCCAATGGTCAGTTCCTTCCCATAGTGTTTTTTTCATTTCTGATAAAGCATCAAGATTGTAAGAAGCTAGTTTTTCTGCTAAAACTTCTATTTCGTAATCCAAGTCTTTTTCAGATTCTAAAACTTTGGCATACAATCCTTTTTGTTTTGCCCAATAGGCATTTTTCCAACTTGTTGCGTCTAATGTTAATTCAGCCAATCCGCTAATACCCATTTTTCGTTTTACGACGGGTGCAATCACAAAAGGCCCAATGCCAATGGTAAATTCTGATAATTTTATAGCTGCCTTGTCAGTAGCAATTGCATAATCGCAAGCAGCAATTAAACCAACACCGCCACCCACAGCTTTGCCTTGTACACGACCCATAATCAGTTTAGAACACCTTCGCATAGCGTTTATCACATTGGCAAAACCAGTAAAAAATTGTTTTCCTTCGGTAAGGTTTTTAATAGCAATCAGTTCGTCAAAAGAGGCACCCGCACAAAATGCTTTGCTTCCTTCGGATTTTAAAACTACAACAGAAACTTCATCATTATCAGAAATGGCATTGATTTCTTTAGTAAGTCTTTCCAATAATTCGCTAGGAAAAGAATTACTTGCAGGATGTCCAAATTCTAAAGTAGCAATTCTATTTTCAATTTTTGTATATAAACTTCCGTTTTGTCTTGTTGTAGGCATACAATAATTTTTTTATCAAAGTTAGTTTTTTTTGATACGTGGTGAAAATTTTAAACTAAATTTAATTTTTACGAAATTCCTGTCCTCCCTTTTTTTACTAAATACAATAAAATGCTACGCACCTTTTAAAAATTAGTTTTAAGATTAATCCTTTAAAAACTGTAACTTTGCAATATTAAATTTACAGAAATGAAACATATATTAGTCCCAATAGGTTCTTCAGAAAATTCATCAAATACTTTACAATACGCTATTGATTTTGCAAGCGAAATCAATGCAAAAGTTTTTGTTTTTAGAGCCTATAATGTGCAAACAAAAGCAGGAACAATTATTGACATTACTACAATTATTGAACGTGAAACCAATTTGTATTTAAGAACAATAGTAAAAAATGTAGATAGAAAAAATGTAACTATAAAATTGATTGCTGCAAAAGGAAGTGTTGTAGATAGTATTGAAACCATTGACGATGAAATAGGAATTGATTTAATTATTGTAGGACCAAAAAGTAACTCTGTTAAAGAAGAAGTTTTTTTAGGAAAAACAAGCGGAAGTATTGTCAAACAAACAAATGTTCCTGTTTTAGTAGTTCCCAATGGCTATTCTTTTCAACCTTTTAAATCGGTTTTAATGGCTTTTAAATCTGCGATTATACAACAGAAAAATGTTTTAAAACCACTACAACAATTAGTAGAAAAGTTTACGACTGATGTACATTTATTGCTGGTAAAAACACCCTCTTCTTCTGAAGAAGATTTAGTTTTAGACCCAATTTTAGAATCCCTAAAAACAGCATCTGAAACGATTGAGAGTGCAACAACATATCAAGCAGTATTGTCAAAATTTGAATTGTACAATCCAAATCTATTATGTGTTTTTAGACGAAAAAGAGGTTTCTTTAAAAAATTATGGGAAAAGAATACTGTGCTTAAAAAAGAGTTTGATTGCAGTGTTCCGCTGTTGGTTTTAAATGGAGCAAAATAAAAAAGCGATGTTGACCAAAATATTGATTAGTGCTATAATCCTAGCTATCCTGTTTGTCTCACATAAAGTAAAATCAAAGTGTATAAAATTCCTTCGGGAAGACAAACAGAATGGAAAACAAGAAATTACTTCTTAAATTTCAAGACTTTAGAACGTCCTTTTTTAAAAATTTTATTACTGTTTCCTTTCCCTTTTCTCAATTCTTTTTGTTTTTCAAAAGGTAAATGAATAATTTCTTGACAAGCTATAGAACAGGTGTTTTCTGTTTTTTCCGAACATTCATCACATTGGATAAACAATAAATGACAAGCCTCATTGGCACAATTAGTATGCGTATCACACTGTTTTCCACATTGGTGGCAATTGGCAATCACATCATCCGTTATTTTTTCTGCTTTTCTATGATCAAATACAAAATTTTTACCTATAAACTTATTGTCTATTCCTTCCTGTTTTACCTGTCGTGTATATTCTATAATACCGCCTTCTAGCTGAAAAACATTCTTAAATCCTTTGTGTTTATAATAAGCAGATGCTTTTTCGCAACGGATTCCGCCTGTACAATACATCAATACATTTTTATCTTCCTTATGGTCTTTTAAATCTTCCTCAATAATCTCTAAAGAATCTCTAAAAGTATCTACATCTGGCCTTATAGCACCTTCAAAATGACCAATTTCGCTTTCATAATGATTTCGCATATCAACACAAATAGTGTCTGGACGTGCTAGCAGTTCATTAAACTCTTTAGCATTCAAATGAACACCCTTATCAGTAACATCAAAAGTTTCGTCATGCAAACCATCAGCAACAATTTTATTTCTAACTTTTATTTTTAGTTTTAAAAACGATTTATTGTCTTGCTCTATAGCTACATTCAAACGAATATCTTTCAAAAAAGAGATACTGTCTAATTGATTTTTTAAGCCATAAAAATTTTCAGAAGGAACAGAAAGTTGCGCATTAATTCCTTCATAAGAAACATAAATTCTTCCAAGAACATCCAACGCATTCCATTCTAAAAACAATTTATCTCTAAAAAGTTGCGGATTTTCTATCCTATAATATTGATAAAAAGAAATTGTGATTCTGTCTTTTCCTGCTTTGTCTATCAAAGCAGCGCGCTCTTTTGCACTTAATTTGTTGTACAGTTGCATGCTATACTTTTTTCTCAAAACTGAACTTGATGCAGTTTCTATTTATTAATCAACTAAAACTTTGCAAGGGAGCATGCTCCCTTGGATATTGACTGAAATAATTATACCCATTGAAAGTAGAAAAACAAGTACCCTACCCTACTTTAAATCTTCAAACTTATTTCTATTCAATACAAAATACTGCCAAACAATACTTGTATGCAAATTATAATCCGATTTTTTTTGAAGTTTTTTGCGCTTTTTTAGGAACTTAAAAAAGTTTTTATAAAAACTAAAATGCGCTTTTATAATTGCCCAAGTATGTATGGGTCTTAACTCTAAAACAAATTTTATTCCTGCAATTCCGTCTAAAATTAAACGAGAAAAAACAACAAACAGAAACCATTTTTTAGGGACATTTTTTACTACATTTAGCAAACTATTTCTAAAATTTAAAAATGTTTTATGCGGATTTGTTTCTTGTAAAGTTGCTCCACCAAGGTGATATACCGTAGAAGTTCCAACATAGTTAACGTTAAAACCAATATTTTGAGTCCTCCAACACAAATCTATTTCCTCTTGATGCGCAAAATAATCCTCATCAAAACCATTCAATTGATGATATACTTTAGACCGTATAAACAAGCAGGCTCCAGAAGCCCAAAAAACAGACGTTGTATTATTAAATTGCCCCTTATCTATTTCTAAATCATTAAACACACGTCCACGACAATAAGGATACCCATATAAATCTATAAAACCACCCCCAGCACCCGCATATTCAAACTTGCTTTTATCCTTAAAATCTAAAATTTTTGGTTGAACAATCGCTGTTTTTTCCTCATTTTTAAAAACATCTAAAATAGGAACTAACCAATTTTTAGTAACTTCTACATCAGAATTTATAAGGCAAAATATATCCGCATGTATAGATTGCAATGCATCGTTATATCCTTTCGCATATCCACCATTTACAGTGTTTTCTATAATTTTTACAGAAGGAAAAAACGTTTTTACATAATGGATAGAACTATCCGTAGAAGCATTATCAGCAACATAAATACTAGCTTCTGAGCTAAAATTTACAATAGAAGGTAAAAACTGTTCTAAAAGTTTTTGTCCATTCCAATTTAATATGACAATAGCTGTTTTCAAGGTTGCGAAATTAATCTTTTAAAATGATTTTAAATTAAAATATTTCTTAAGATACTTTAAAAATGGCTTTGTTTCTGAAAATGACTTTTTAGGTATCCTGTTTATTTCTCTAAAAGAATTTTGCACAAAAGAATCAACAGTAATATGAGACCGTTTCAGACAGGAAATTTGCATTATAAAAACCACAAAATTCTTAAATACAAATTTTCCGTATTTAGTGTCAGGGCAAACGCATCATAATTTGAGTATTTTGAGGAGGTATTCGTTACTCCAAGCAGCTTTAAGTCTTTTTCCTTTGACTCCAATTTTTACAGATTTATCATTTTTCAAGAGATTTAAAGCTATTTTTAGAAGTATAGAGAAGTTTTGCGCAGCATTCACTTTTTTACGAAACAAATAGTAAGTAGATTCGGTAGGTAAACAATCATCTGCATTCAATAAGCCAATCGCACTTCGTGTCAACATATTAAAACGACAACTCTCAAAAAGTTTTTCATCACTTAATCCTTGTGCTTCTTTTAGTATCATCATGGATAGTAATACTTTGATAGAGGCATTAGGTGTGACTTTTCCTTGAGCAAATAAAGGGTTTAAAAATAGACTCATCTATCTTATTTGTTACTTTTTCTCTAAACACATTATGCCAAGAATTACTATCTTCGTAAATACTAAGAGATTTTCTTAAAAATATGGAACCGCCACTTGTAAATAGATTGGATTGACTGGGTTGACTGGGTTTGCTTAGTCTGAACATTTTAAAAATTTATCAAAAAACACCTATACAAGATACTTATAATTTATTGCAAAAAACATTTTTTTTAATGCTTTTTTGTTGAAATACTTTTCGGAGGGGACTCTATTATGCAAATGGAACTACTGATGATGTAAATATTAAACTTTATCATATAACAAATGGAATGGGTATAAAATTGCTTAATCAATTATTTACTTAATTTCTACACCTCAATTTTATTTGAGGTGTTTTTTCTTATTTTTACCTCATGAACAAAATAGAACACATAGGCATTGCTGTAAAAGATTTAGAAAAATCAAATCAATTATTTGCATCTCTTTTTGGAGAGTCACATTATAAGATAGAAGAAGTGGTTTCAGAAGGTGTAAAAACTTCGTTTTTTAAATCAGGCCCCAATAAAATAGAATTATTACAAGCTACAAATCCAGAAAGCCCTATTGCAAAATTTATTGATAA
>JBMYWO010000092.1:0-7512 GCA_049607505.1 Polaribacter sp. | reverse complement strand
TATTGGCGATGTAACTCCTGGATCAGCCTTGGCACACGTTGCTTCTGCTGAAGGAATTACCTGTGTAGAAAAATTGGCAGGAATCCATACAGATACTATTGATTATGGAAACATACCAGGTTGTACCTATGCAACTCCAGAAATTGCTTCTGTGGGTTTGACTGAAGAAAAAGCAAAAGAAACTGGTTACGATATTAAAGTAGGG
The DNA here is from genome assembly GCA_049607505.1 of Polaribacter sp. GTDB lineage: Bacteria > Bacteroidota > Bacteroidia > Flavobacteriales > Flavobacteriaceae > Polaribacter. Next base: position 7,307 of record JBMYWO010000092.1, on the reverse strand, counting down.
AAGTTTCCGTTTTCTGCCTCTGGAAAAGCAAAAGCCGCTGGACATCCAGATGGATTTGTAAAAGTTATTTTTGATGCCAAATATGGCGAATGGCTGGGTTGCCATATGATTGGTGCTGGTGTTACAGATATGATTGCTGAAGCTGTTTTAGGACGAAAATTAGAAACTACGGGTCATGAAGTTTTAAAAACAATTCATCCGCATCCAACTATGAGTGAAGCAGTTATGGAAGCTGTTGCTGATGCTTATGATGAAGTGATACATTTATAGCAAAGTATGGTAAGAAAATTTTAAGCACTATACTATAAACTTACACGGTTTATAGTATAGTGCTTTTTTTATATTCCTAACGGTTTTTATTCTATAATTATTTTCTTTACAAACTTTCGGTTATCAGCTACTATCTGAGCTAAATAAAAACCTGTTTTAAGATTGCTTGGTACAGTAACATCATGAACTCTTTGAGCATTAAAACTATGCGTAAATACTTCTCTTCCTGTAATAGTGTATAATGTAAGTTTTGCTGTTCCTTGATCTTGCAAACCTGTAATTCTAAGATGATCAGTACTTGTTTTATATAAATTTACATCTTGTAAAATAAATTCATTTGTAGTTAACACATTACTATTTGTAGTGTGCATATAAAAACGACCAATACCATTTATATCACTATTTAAATTTACTTCGTAAGAACCGTCATTTATTTTTGTAATAGTGTTTGTTTCTAAATCTTCAATATACACATTGATGTCGCTAGGTAAATTTGCAACAGCAGCACTAAAAGTTAGTGTTTCCCCATTAGCAGCAGTAACAGCAAGTGGCACTATGATGTTTTCATAGTTATTGTCTGGTAAACATTGTAAGGTAAAATCTATACCTTCACTATCATTTACCAAATGTGTATCTATAGAAAAACTTGCTACTCCGTCTTCGTAAGCACCAGCATCATAACCAGCATCTAAACCTTTAGTTGAATCAGCAAAATATTTAATAGTTGTTTTTCTGCTTTCAGTACCATTAGATAAGTTTACTATAATTTCTGGAGTAGTGCTTATGCTTCTATAAAAAGTATATCCAGCACCTTGACCTGTTTGACTGGTTTTGTTAAATACAAATAATTCGTTATTACTTTTTACTTTTGCAACAAAACCTTGACCTGGAGCCAATTCATAAGCAGCAGTTGCATTGTTAACAGCTACATATTGTGTTCCGTCCCAAAAATATAAGGCTTGAAAATTAGGGCTTAATATAGCCATATTATCTGAAAAAAGGTTACTTGTCGCATTTGAATTATTATTTGCGGGTAAAAACGCAAGATATGGATTTCCTAAAGCACCCCAATAATGACTTCCACTGGCCGTAGTTATATTTACAGATACATTTGTTGAAGGCACATCTCCTTTAAAAGTATATCTTCCTGAAGACAATCTTTTCATAGTATACCCATGACCACTTACAAAACTACCTGCAAACCGAATATCAGGATTACCTGTACTTCCAGGATTGCTATAATACTCCCAACGAGAACCAGCAGGTGCTTCATTATTATAAATACCAATAGCATACTTTGTAGTTCCGCCTGTAGTTACACTAACAATTTTATTACCTGAATCTTCAGCAAAATCTTTGATGTTTTGCGTATTCGTTGGAGAAGAAATGATCTTGTAGTCAATATTACTAATTCGCCTTCTATAGGTAATTTCTCCAGTAATTGTACCTGTAAACACCAATGAACCACTGTTGTTATTGTTAGAAAGAACTCTTAAAGTTCCGTTTGCGATTACGCTAGCTACTTCTGCTGAAGCAGTAGCACCGATATCTACGGTATGACCATTATTAATTATTACATTATCAGCACTGGTTGGTACCACACCACCTACCCAAGTAGTAGAGGAAACCCAATCGCCAGAAGCATCAGATGTAATTACAGTTTGCCCTAATGTGCTAAAACTTGTTGCCAATATTAGCAAGGCAATTAAAACTTTTTCTCTTAGTAAATTTGTTTTCATAAAAAAATTCTTAAAGTTATTATTTGTTTTTTGTATTATAATAGAAAAACAAAACTAGCATTAATATAATTGAGTAGCAAAAAAGTAAGTAAATTTTAGGGTTTTTCCATTTTATTTTAATTATGTGTTGGTTAATTGTTGAAAAAAATAGTAATTTTGCCGATAACTACAAATTGCAATTATGTTGAACAAAAAAGTTGCCTAAAACAACCATTTGTTATACACCCCTTGTAATTTTAAAAATTATATAATAAATAATGAAAAAAGTAACTTTTACACTGTTATTACTAGGATTAATGACAGCGTCATGTGTTTCTAAAAAGAAATACATAGCATTAGAAAATCAATTAGCAAACTCAACGAGTAATCTTCAAAAAACTACTTTAGAAAAAGAAAGATTAGAAGCAAGGTTTAAAAAAATTGAAGATCGAGTAAAAAATTATAATAACAAAATTAACTCGTTAAAAGACGAAAACGTAAGTTTAGAAAGAAACAACTTACAATTTATTGACGATAATGTAACTGTTTTGTCTAAAAAACAGAAAGAAGCATTAAGAAAAACGTTAGCAAAAGTAGATGCAAATAAGCTATCTAAAGCGAAAACGTTAAAAGATTCTATAAATTTAGCGATAGATTATAAACTAAAAAACTCAATAAATTCTGCGGGATTGTATTCATATAATGATGATGACATCAACATAAATATAGAAAATACAGTTGTTATGATTTCTGTTTCAGACAAATTGTTTTTTAATTCTGGTAGTTATAGAGTACATAAAAAGGCACATCCATTATTACAAAAATTAGCAGCTGTCATCAATTCAGAACCGAGTATGGATGTAATGATAGAAGGTCATACAGACTCTCAATCAATAAAAACTGCTACCATAAAAGACAATTGGGATTTAAGTGTTAAAAGAGCAACTGCAATTGTAAGACTTTTAGAAAAAAAGCACGCTGTAAAGTCAAGTAGATTAATAGCTTCGGGTAGAGGTAGTTCTATGCCACTGACAGATAACAGCACCAAAAAAAATAGAGCCAGAAATCGTAGAACACGTATTGTTATTTTACCAAATTTAGATAAGTTTTTTGCTCTATTATCTTCAGAAAATTCTGCAATAAAATCATAAAAAATCACATATTCCTAAAAGAAGTATCCACCAGAAAACAGGAATTGCTTCCACCCAAAAAGAACTATAATAGTTGGGTTGTGCTATTTTTGATCTCATCAAGAAAATTATTATTATAAAAAAGAAAACTAGAAAACCATTTTTTATAGGGATTGATGGCGATATCATAAACTCAATAACCAAGGCAAAAAGCATCAATGTTAATCCTAATTTTTTTGTTTTTGGGATTCCAATTTTTTGTGGAATTGTATGTAAAGAAATGGCATCATATTTTACATCTCTAATATCAAAAGGTAAAATAAGAACAACTACAATTAAAAATCGTTGAATACTATACAAAACCACTTCTAAAGTAATTATTTTATCTGCATCTAAAATGGGTAATAAAACTGTAATTCCTGCCCAAACTGTGGCAACGATAATAATTTTTAAATAACTAATAGCACGCAAATTTTTTTGAAATCCACTTAAAAAAGGAATGGCATATAAAATAGTTAGTAATCCAAAAGGAGTGAAATACAATAGCATTTTTAAAGGCAATTGATGTGCGTAAAAACACATCCCAAGAAAACAAAAAAACGAAAAGACCTGAATTATTTTTAAGTTGTCTGTTAAACTCCGATGATGAAACTTGGCTACTCCAGCATATTTTACAAAATTATAACCCGTAATAGAAGCGAAAAAAATAAAGTAATTTAAGATCTCATTATAGGGAAGATTAAAATAAATTTCGGTTATTCTTACTAGAGAATAGACAGCAAAAGCAACATGAATACTTGCATTTATATAAAAATCTAATAGTAGTTTTAAAACCTTCACCTAGCAAAAGTACATTTTCTGTTCATAAACTCTAGTTTTAGTTAATAATTTCCTTGTTTTGACTATACTAAAAATACTTATTTTTGGGCTAGGAAAACATCCTCCATTTTATTATTAAAAGAAAAAAACTAGATGAACACAAACTCATTTCAAGCAAGACATATTGGTCCTAATCAAAAAGAACAAGAAAAAATGTTGGCAACCATTAAAGCTGATAATCTTGATGAATTAATGTATGAAACAATTCCAAATGATATTCGCCTAAAAGACCATTTAGATCTTGCGCCTGCAATGAGCGAATATGAGTATTTACAGCATATTTATGAACTTGGAGCAAAAAACAAAGTATATAAAAGTTATATCGGTTTAGGATATCATGAAGCTATAGTGCCTAGTGTTATTCAGCGAAATATATTAGAAAATCCAGGTTGGTACACAGCATACACACCTTATCAAGCAGAAATTGCGCAGGGTAGATTAGAAGCCTTATTAAATTATCAAACTATGGTTTGTGATTTAACAGGAATGGAATTGGCAAATGCTTCTTTGTTAGATGAAGGAACTGCCGCAGCAGAAGCTATGGCCTTGTTATTTGATGTACGTGAAAGAGCGCAAAAAAAAGCAGGCGCAAATAAGTTTTTTGTTTCTGAAGAAATTTTGCCACAAACCCTGTCTGTTTTACAAACACGTGCCACTCCTATTGGCATTGAATTAGTCATTGGAAATCATCAAGAATTTAATTTTTCAGAAGATTTTTTTGGAGCAATTTTACAATATCCCGCAAAACACGGACAAGTGTATGATTACACTGATTTTGTTGCAAAAGCAAATGAAAAAAATATAAAAGTAGCAGTTGCAGCAGATATTTTATCTTTAGTAAAACTGAAAGCTCCCGCAGCATTTGGAGTTGATGTAGTTGTTGGCACTACACAACGTTTTGGAATTCCGTTAGGTTATGGAGGACCACATGCAGGTTATTTTGCTACCAAATCAGCATACAAAAGAAGTATTCCTGGTAGAATTATTGGCGTTACCAAAGATGTTGACGGTGGAAGAGCATTGCGTATGGCATTGCAAACTAGAGAACAACATATCAAACGTGAAAAAGCAACTTCTAATATCTGTACTGCGCAAGTTTTACTAGCAGTTATGGCAGGAATGTATGCCGTTTATCATGGAAAAGAAGGTTTACAATATATTGCAAATCAAGTTCATAATGCTGCAAATACTTTAGAAAAAGCATTAATCAATTTAGGTTTTGAACAAATAAATACTGCTTATTTTGATACCATTACTATAAAAGTTGAAACTGCTATTTTAAGACCTGTTGCCGAAGCCAACGGAATTAATTTTAATTATATAGATGCACATCATATTTCTATTGCTATCAATGAAACTGTCAGTTTAAAAGAAATTAATGCCATAATCAACTGTTTTGAAAAAGCATTTAACGTAAAAAATACTTCTATTACTGAGTTCGCTAACGCGGATGTTTTGCCAGAAAGTGTACAAAGAAACACCTCTTTTTTAGATAACGAAGTTTTTAATAGCTACCAATCTGAAACCAATATGATGCGTTATATTAAGAAATTAGAGCGCAAAGATTTGGCTTTAAATCATTCTATGATTTCTTTGGGTTCTTGCACTATGAAGCTAAATGCTGCGTCTGAAATGTTGCCTTTAAGCAATCCTAATTGGGGAAATATTCATCCGTTTGCTCCTCTAAATCAGGCAGAAGGATATCAAATAGTTTTACAAAATTTAGAACATCAATTAAATATTATTACAGGGTTTGCTGCTACCTCTTTACAACCCAATTCTGGCGCACAAGGTGAATTTGCGGGTTTAATGACTATTAGAGCCTATCATAAAGCCAATGGGGATTCACATAGAACTATTTGCTTGATTCCTGCTTCTGCACATGGCACAAATCCTGCTTCGGCAGTCATGGCAGGAATGAAAGTTGTGGTTACTAAAACTGATGAAAAAGGAAATATAGATGTTGAAGATTTACGTGAGAAAGCAGAATTGCACAAAGACAATTTAGCAGCTTTGATGGTTACATATCCTTCTACACATGGAGTTTTTGAGAGTGCCATTCAAGAAATTACGCAAATTATTCATGAGTTTGGCGGACAAGTCTATATGGATGGTGCTAATATGAATGCACAAGTAGGGTTGACAAACCCTGCTACGATTGGCGCAGATGTGTGTCACTTAAATTTACATAAAACTTTTGCTATTCCACATGGTGGTGGTGGTCCTGGTGTTGGGCCCATTTGTGTTGCTCCGCAATTAGTACCGTTTTTACCCACAAATCCTGTAATTGCAACTGGTGGAAAAAATGCTATTACTGCTATTTCTGCTGCACCTTGGGGTTCTGCGCTAGCTTGTTTAATTTCTTACGGATATATAACTATGTTAGGTGCAGACGGATTGACAAACGCTACAAAAAATGCCATCTTAAACGCCAATTATATTAAGGAGCGTTTGCACGGACATTATGATACCTTATATACAGGTGAAAAAAACAGGGCTGCACATGAAATGATTTTAGATTGTAGAGCCTTTAAACAAAACGGAATTGAAGTTGTTGATATTGCAAAACGCTTGATGGATTATGGGTTTCACGCACCTACAGTTTCTTTTCCCGTAGCAGGAACCATAATGATAGAACCTACTGAATCTGAAAGTATTGGGGAGTTAGATCGCTTTTGTGATGCCTTAATTTCTATTCGAAAAGAGATTGAAAATGCAACTAAAGAAGACAGGAACAATCCTTTAAAAAATGCTCCTCATACACAAGCACTTTTAACTACTGATGAATGGAATTTACCATACACAAGAAAGCAAGCGGCTTTTCCTTTAGACTATATTTCTGACAATAAATTTTGGCCTTCTGTGCGTAGAGTAGATGATGCTTTTGGCGATAGAAATTTAATGTGTTCTTGTAATCCGATTGAGGATTATATGTAAACGTGTAATTGTTTATTTTTTGCTGAACTTCTACTTTGAACTTGTTTCAGTTGTTTCAATAATTCAGTGTACTCTATTTGAAGAGATTTTTATTCTTAAATTGTAACTATTTTTTAGTTACAAATAATATTTTATCTTTGTTTATGAGTAAAATAGAAAAACTGTTAGGAAAATTTTTGTCAATTCCTAGTAATTTAACTTGGAATGAATTGATTAGAATCTTAAATCATCTTGGGTATTTTGAGATAAAGAAAAAAGGAAAAACTGGAGGTTCAAGAATAAAATTCACAAATGACAATAAAGATATTATCAACCTACACAAACCACATCCTAAAAACATTGTTAAGAAATACGTTATAAAACAAATTATAGA
>JBMYWO010000091.1:0-7526 GCA_049607505.1 Polaribacter sp. | reverse complement strand
TGGAAATAATAAAAATCGTAAAAACTTCATCCGTGTAAAAATACAATAAAAGAATTTCTTAAAACATCGAGTAACCTTTATCGAATAATCAAAAATATTTCGATTTATCATTTCATAAATATAAAGTTGAAATTCTGTTATTGAGATTCCCGTTTTCACGGGAAAGACATTTTTAAAGGAATTTTGAGACTATGTCTCAAAGAGTTTTTTCGTTTAAAAATGTTAACTTTGATTTCTGAATTTAGCGCAAATGACTATAAAAAATATTACTAATTATATAGAAGAATTAGCTCCTTTACAGTATGCAGAAGGTTTTGATAATGTGGGTTTGTTGGTGGGAAACTATCAAACCAAAGTTACAGGAATCTTGGTTACATTAGATACTTTAGAAGAAACAATAGACGAAGCAATTGCGAATAATTGTAATCTAATTGTTAGTTTTCATCCCATTATTTTTAGTGGATTAAAAAAATTGAATGGTAATTCTTATGTGGAACGTGTGGTGCTAAAAGCAATAAAAAATAACATCGCTATTTATGCAACACATACAGCTTTAGACAATTCTAAACATGGGGTTTCTGCAAAAATATGCGAAGTTTTAGGCTTGGAAAACACAAAAATACTCATCCCTAAAAAAGGAATTATTAAAAAATTAACGACATACGTTCCAACTAAAAGTGCTGATGTGGTTAGAAATTCACTTTTTAATGCAGGTGCTGGAAATTTTGGAAATTATGATCATTGCTCTTTTAATCTTTTGGGTGAAGGAACTTATAGAGGAAATGAAAACTCGAATCAAACTTTAGGCAAAAAAAGTGAAAATCATACAGAAAAGGAAACTCAAATAAGTGTCATTTTTGAAAATAAAAACGAAGCTAACATTATAAAAGCCTTGTATAAAAATCATCCTTATGAAGAAGTTGCTTTTGATATTGTTACGACAGATAATATTCATCAAGAAATTGGCATGGGAATGATGGGCGAATTATCATCAGAAATGAATGAAAAAGAGTTTTTATTATTCTTAAAAAAAACTATGAAAACGGATTGCGTTCGTCATTCAAAATTCATCAACAAAAAAATTAAAAAAGTAGCTGTTTTAGGTGGCTCTGGAAGTTTTGCAATATCCAATGCAATACAATCAAAAGCAGATGTTTATGTGAGTGCCGATTTTAAGTATCACGACTTTTTTAAGGGGGATCATAAAATTTTATTAGCAGATATTGGGCATTATGAAAGTGAGCAGTTTACAAAAAATCTTTTGGTTGATTATCTTACAAAAAAATTCACTAATTTTGCAGTCGTTTTATCAGAAAAAAGTACAAATCCAATTTATTATTTATAAACATGGCAAAGAAGAAAGAAGTTTCCGTTGAACAAAAATTAAGAGCACTTTACGATTTACAATTAATTGATTCTAGAATTGATGAAATAAGAAGTGTAAGGGGTGAATTGCCTTTAGAAGTTGAGGATTTAGAAGATGAAGTTGCTGGTTTAAATACTAGAGTTTCTAACTTAACAGAAGATGTTGAAAATTTAGAGACCGACATTAATAACAAAAAATTAGCGATTGATGAATCGAATGCTTTGATGAAAAAGTACGATGAGCAGCAAAAAAAGGTTCGCAATAATAGAGAATTTGATTCTTTGACAAAAGAGGTTGAATATCAAGATTTAGAAATTCAATTAGCTGAAAAACGAATTAATGAGTTTAAGGTTAAGATTGCACAAAAGAATGAGATTATTGAAGTTACTAAAGAAAAATTGGCAAAACAAGAGCAACATTTGGGTCATAAAAAATCTGAATTGGATGCCATTTTAAAAGAAACTGAAAGTGAGGAAAAATTGTTGTTAAAAAAATCGGATGAATTTTCTAAATCAATAGACGCACATTTATTAAAAGCATATTCTAGAATTAGAACTAAAGTGAAAAACGGTTTGGCAGTAGTGGCAATAGAAAGAGGTGCTTCTGGAGGTTCTTATTTTACGATTCCGCCACAAGTACAATTAGAAATAGCAAATAGAAAAAAAATTACTGTGGATGAATATAGTGGTCGTATTTTAGTGGACGCAGCTTTGGCGGCAGAGGAAAAAGAGAAAATAGAAAAGATATTTTCTTGATTATTTTTTGATAAGAAAGATGCTAAACTACGCTAATTATTTTCAAGAAGAAAAGCCTCTTTCACAAGAAATAATTGAAAAAGCTAAAAAAGCAACAAAAGAAATATTATCGTCAAATTCAACCTTTCGTCCTGCATCATAAGGAAAACCAGTACAATTTTTTGTAAGACCTTTCAGGTTTTCAAAACCTGAAAGGTCTTACTTGTTGCATCTATCTTAAGTAAAGTCCCGCAATCATTAAAGACAGTATTATAAATGAAGTAACATAGCATTTTATCATATCGTATTTTATCTTATGAATTTCTAATTGTAAACTTCCTTTAATTTTATACAAATCTTCTTTGATTGTCAAGATATTTGTTTTTCCTTTTACCTCATTTTCTACTTTCGTTTCAATATAATTAGTTAGGGTTTCAGCAGTTTCTTTATCTGTTTTTTCTGCTAAAATCTGATATAACTTTGTAATTGTAATTGTCATAGTAATTAAGTCAAAACGTTGTTTACCTAAACTTTAATAATAGTATCAGTACTTAATTTGTTTGTTAAATTTTACAAGGTTGCTGTTAATTTATTTTCAAATTTAAAATTTTATTTTTAAACTCTAGTAAGATTTGTTTTAAAATATAAATTCAACTTGCAAATACAGCTTTTTGATACACTCATACCATAAAAATAAGTATCTTTACTACATTCTACGGAAGTTGTTAAAACAATTCAACGCAAGTAAATAATCACTTTTCGTAGCAAACTCAATAGTAGAAATTAGATTTATTTTGAAGAAATTGATACCATTTGCATTGCCTGTATTGATGATTTTCTCATCAAGTTGCGCACAAGAAAAATTAAGAACACCACCTTATTTAAAAAAAGGAGATAGCATTATGATTGTTGCGCCAGCAGGAATTTTAAAAAACAGACAAAAGACCATACAAAAAGCGAAAAAATTAGCGGAGAGTTGGGGATTAAAAGTCGTATTAGGTAAAAATTTATTCAAACAAGCAGACCATTTTGCAGGAACTGACAATGAGCGTTGCGAAGATTTTCAAAAAGCATTAGACAATCCTACTATAAAAGCCATTTGGGCGGCAAGAGGAGGCTATGGTTCTGTAAGAGTTTTAGATTTGTTGGACTTTACCACCTTTAAAAAAAATCCAAAATGGATTATTGGTTATTCTGATATTACCGCCTTTCACAATCATATTCATAATTTAGGTGTGGAAACTATGCACGCAATGATGGCAACCAGTTTGGAAGAAAAACCAGAAGAAATTGTTGAAACAATTGCTTCCTTTAAAAAAGCACTTTTTGGGGAAAACATACAATACAAAATTCCTTATTCTTCATACAATAGAAATGCTTCGTCAAGTTTAGTGGATACATTAAAAGGACAAATTGTGGGAGGCAATATTGCCATTTTAGCATCTATGTTGGGTTCTAAAAGTCAGGTTTCTACTGACGGAAAAATTTTGTTTATTGAAGAAATTGGGGAATATAAATATAGTATCGATAGAATGTTGCAAAGTATGAAACGGGCAGGTTATTTTAGAAAATTAAAAGCTGTCATTGTAGGCAATATTTCTAAAATAAAGAAAAATACCACACCTTGGGGAGCTTCCATAGAGCAATTAATTTTAGATGCTGTTCCGAAAGACATTCCTATTTTGTTCAATTTTCCTGCGGGTCATAAACCTGATAACAGAGCCATCATTTTTGGAAGAACTATTGAATTATTTTTTGGCAACAAAGAGTCTTCAGTACGTTTTAGAGAATAAATTTTAGAACCAAATTATATTACCATAAATGCAATTTAAGCATCCCGAAATTTTATACTTTTTAGCACTAGTAATCATACCCATTTTAGTACACTTATTTCAGTTACAAAAGTTTGTAAAAGTCCCTTTTACGAACGTTGCATTTTTACAACAATTAATTCAGCAAACTAGAAAGAGTTCTCGGCTAAAAAAATGGTTGATTTTAGCCACAAGAATTATATTATTTTCAGCGATACTTTTTTCATTTTCAAAACCCTATTTTAGCTCAAAAGACATTGATAAAAAACAACAAACGTTTATTTATTTAGACAATTCTTTAAGCACCAATACGGAAGGAAAAAAAGGTGATTTGTTAAAAAATGCTACTCAAGAAATTATTGAAAACACATCAGAAAATGATACTTATTCTTTACTAACAAATTCTAAATTTTTAAATAATATTACTAAAACAGCACTAAAAAAGGAATTGTTAAACATTAAAAATACGCCCAAAAAATTCAATTTAGAAACTGTTCTATTAAAAATTAAGAGCAATCAAAAATTTGAAACTAATACTTTATATAAAAATATATTACTATCTGATTTTCAATATACTTATAAAAGTAAATTTACAAATGTAACACCACCTATTTCTTTACTAAACCTTGAACCTTCAAAGAAAAATAACATTTCTATTGATAGTGTATTTACAGAACATAAAAATACAAGCAAATTTATTGTACATATACTACTAAAGAACCAAGGAGAAGAAAAAAAGAATGTTCCCATTGCTCTTTATAATGATGAAAAGCTAGTCAGCAAACAATCTTTTTCTATTGATAAAAATAGCACACAAACAATTCAATTTACCATTGAAAATACATCCGTTTTTTTAGGGAAATTAGAATTTACTTTTAGCGATACTTTTCCTTTTGATAATACTTTCTATTTTACATTAAATTCAACTAAAAAAATAAACGTTTTAGCTATTGGAAAAGCAACAAATTTTCTATCAAAAATATACACAAAAAAGGAATTTAATTTTACGAATACTACCCTTCAAAATACCAATTATAATTCCATACAAAAACAACAATTAATCATCATTAATGAACTTGAAAAAATCCCACAAACCTTATTAACAAGTCTAGTTAATTTTTCTAAAAATGGAGGAAATCTTGTGATCATTCCAACTCAAAAAATTAACTTAAATTCTTATAATACTCTTTTCAATAACTTGAATATTGGAAAAATAAACAGCGTAAAAAAGGATACGTTAAAAATTACACATATTAATTATCGTCATCCATTATTGGCAAATGTTTTTTCAAAAAAAGTTCAGAATTTTCAATATCCTACCACCCAAAGCCACTACCCTACTTCTTTTAAAAATACAAGTACAATTATTGGGTATGAAAACAACGAAGGTTTTATACAGGAAGTAACATTGCAAAATAGCAAACTGTATTGGGTTGCAAGTTCTTTGCAAAACAAGAATAGCAATTTTACCAATTCGCCATTAATTGTTCCTGTTTTTTACAACTTCGGAACAACAAGTTTACAGCATTCAAAATTGTATTATCAATTAGACAAAACAAATAAGATTGATGTAAATATACAACTTGCAAAAGATGAAATTTTATCCATTAAAAACAATGAAAACTCATTTATTCCACTCCAACAAACATTTCAAAACAAAGTAAGTGTAACAACAAAAGAGCAACCTTTAGTAGCGGGTTTTTATGAAATAGTAGCCCAAGAAAAAGCAATTCAACAGATTGCTTTTAACAATCCGAAAGAAGAAAGTGTATTAAATTATATGGATTTAGAAGAACTTTCTAAAGACAATAAAAACCTAATAATTTCATCATCTATTAAAGATACTTTTGAAAAACTGAATAAAAAAAATGAAGTTCATTGGCTTTGGAAATGGTTTTTAGCATTGGCAATTGTATCTTTGTTGCTAGAAATTTTGATTTTAAAATTCTTAAAACCATGACCACGCTATTAAAATCAGCAACGATTATAGATACTTCTAGCCCACATCATTTTACACAAAAAGACATTTTAATTAGCAATGGGATTATTAAAAAAATTGAAAATTCCATCCCAAAAAAGAAAGAATATAAGGTTATAACATTAGAAAACTTACATGTTTCTTGTGGTTGGTTTGACACAAGTGTGTCTTTTGGCGAACCAGGATTTGAAGAACGAGAAACCATACAACACGGTTTAAAAGTTGCTGCCAAAAGTGGTTTTACGGCAGTGGCAGTAAATGCAAATACACATCCTGTTGTTGATAATAAATCTGCCGTAGAATTTTTAATACACAAAGCAATTGGAAGTGCTACAAAATTATACCCAATTGCTGCACTCACACAACAAAGTAAAGGTGTAGAAATGGCTGAATTGTATGATATGCAACAATCTGGTGCTGTTGCTTTTGCTGATTATAACAAGCCTATAGAAAATGATAATTTACTGAAAATAAGTTTGTTATATGCTAAAAATTTTAATGCTCTGGTATGTAGTTTTCCACAAAATAATTCAATTGCAGTAGAAGGAATTGTGAATGAAGGAGTGAATAGTACAATGTTAGGGTTAAAAGGAATTCCTGCTTTGGCAGAGCATTTGCAAATTGCTCGCGATTTATTTTTACTGGAATATACTGGCGGAAAATTGCATATTCCAACCATTTCTACAGCAAAATCAGTAGAACTCATTGAAGAAGCCAAGAAAAAAGGATTGGATATTTCTTGTAGTGTTGCTGCGCATCATTTACTATTGACCGATGACGAATTGCATAGTTTTGATAGCAAAACAAAGGTAACACCGCCTTTAAGAACAATAATTGACACAAAAACTTTGATACTAGCCGTGAAATCTGGCATTATAGATATGATTACATCAGACCATAATCCAATAGATATAGAACATAAAAAAGTAGAATTTAGCGAAGCAGAAAACGGAACGATTGGTTTAGAAAGTGCTTTTGGGGCAATAAATTCTGTATTGAGTCTTGAGGATTTTATAGCAAGTATTACCACAAATCCTAGAAATCGTTTTGGGATAAAAAATCCTGAAATAAAAGAAGGAAGTTCTGCAGATATCACGCTTTTTAATCCTGAATATTCCTACACTTTTGGCAAAGAGAATATCTTATCAACATCAAAAAACAGTATTTTTATTGACAAAGAATTAAAAGGAAAAGTATATGGTATTTTTTCAAATAATCAATTAATTTTAAAATAAGTAAATATGGGAAATCAAACAGTAAATGAAGGAAAAACAACAGCAATTATTAGTTATTTTTGGGTTATAGGTCTTGCTATAGCAATTATAATGAATCTTTCTAAAAAAAATCTTTTTGCTAGTTTTCATATTAGACAAATGATTGGCTTAACATTACTTTCATTAATAAACGGATGGGTAATTTACAAATATTTTGGAGGGCTTGCTGGAGGTATTGTTGGTGTTATACTATTTGTTTTATGGGTTATTGGCTTCATTGGTGCAATCAAAGGAGAAGAAAAAAGCGTTCCTCTTTTAGGCGATCAGTTTCAAGATTGGTTTAAATCTATCTAAATACGTATGAGTGATTTGCATTATATAGTAAGGCAACCAAAAACAGCTAGTAAAAATCCACCTTTGTTA
>JBMYWO010000090.1:0-7550 GCA_049607505.1 Polaribacter sp. | reverse complement strand
CTTTCATCAGCATATTAATTTCACTTTGTACATAAGAATGACAAGAAATAAAACGTTCTTTGTTTAAAATTTCTGCCAAAACTTCTAATTCTACATCTTTTCTATACGATTGTCCACTTTTCTTTTTAGCATCATATTCTTTAGCTCTTTGAAAATAATCTACAAACACTTGTTCTACACCCATTCTTGTTTGCGGAAAACGATAACTGGTATTAGAACGCGATTGTTTTACATTTTCACCTAAAGCAAATTTGATGAATTTAGGTGTGTTTTTATAAATCATTCCTTTGGCATTTTCGCCCCATTTCAACTTTACAATGGCAGAACGACCTCCAATTGGATTTGCAGATCCGTGTAAGATTTGTATGGAGGTTGTTCCTCCAGAAAGATTTCTGTAAATGTTAATATCCGTAGGATTTACAACATCTTCTATGCTTACTTCTGCGGTTGAATTATGACCACCTTCATTAATTGCTGACGCTGCTATATGTGAGTGTTCATCTACAATTCCTGCTGTTAAGTGTTTGCCTGTTCCGTCAATTACTGTTGCTCCACGAGCTGATAAATTTGTTCCTATTCCTGCAATTTTACCGTTCTTTAGAAGTACGTCTGTATTCTTCAAAATTCCGTCATCTTCACTTGTCCAAACGGTCGCATTTTTCACTAAAATGGTTTGTTGCTTGGGTTGTGAAAAATTTCCAAAACCTATATTTGGGTAACTTATAGGTAGCACAACAATTGCATCTTCTCTACTGAACTCAGTCGAAGTATTAGATTTTTTCTTATTGTCCTTTTTGGTTTCTTTTCTAACAATTTTTGCCGCAGACCAAGAAGATTGATTTCCAGCACTGTCATAGGCAGTTCCTTGCATAACATTGGAAGTATTGATGGTTGTACCCAACATTCTTGTAAAACCATTTTTTTCGTTTAAAGTGATAGAAACCCAATGATCTTTAAAAGAAAATTTAGATTTCACTTTTTTATCGCCTAATTTTATAATACCTTTTTGTTTGGCTCCTTTTCCTGTAATTGCTAAATCATAGGTTTTATTATTGACAGACAATTTATAATCTCCTGTAATGTCTTTGATATTCATAGCATTGATAACATTTTTATCACCTTGCACCCAGTTTTCGTGAATGGTAGTTTTGGCATCAAAAACATCACCAGAGGTGATAATAAAATTCGCATAACTACCAACATTTAGATTTCCTATTTTGTTATTTCCAATGATTTTTGCAGGAACAGTTGTCAATGCCGTTAAGGCTTTCTTTTTATCAAAACCATAT
Organism: Polaribacter sp.; assembly: GCA_049607505.1. Lineage (GTDB taxonomy): Bacteria > Bacteroidota > Bacteroidia > Flavobacteriales > Flavobacteriaceae > Polaribacter. The sequence continues at coordinate 6,261 of JBMYWO010000090.1, read as the reverse complement.
TTGATAGCTTTTCTTAAATTTTTATGGAAAGATTTTATAGATTTTAGCTTATGCGTCGTTAACGCAAATGAAATTCCATTTTTTGAAAGCATACTTAAATTTGCAGGCTCTTGATTCCATTTACGCATTTCGCCTACATCTATATGTTGTGCTAACAAAGGGTCTGCAACATCATAAGCAATTTTGAAATTAATAGGAATTATAAAATTTGCGTTGGTCGCTTTGATGTCTTTTATTCTCTCAAATTCATCACCAGAACCTACAATGGTATATTGAATTCCAAACTCATCCCCTACTTTATCGGCTCTTACAGCATCTAAATGACTACCTGTTTCAAAGATTTTGATAGCATTTTTGGTTTTATTTAAGGCTTCTAAAGACAAATCTTTGTTTTTCATATTTCCACCTGCATACCAATCTGCATCCATATAAGTCTGACGTAACAGCGCCATAGCACCCATTCTTGACGTTGGGTATCCTTGACGTGATTTTACACTTTTGCTAAAGGATAAATGTTGTGTAGAATGGTTGTCTAAAATTCTGTAGGCATCATTCGAATTTGGGTTTAATGCCACCAACATTCCGCTTCCTCGCATAATTCCGTCTTGTAAATGCGTGTTTACAACCCCAAATCCTGCTTTTAAATATTCTTTGGATTTTTTGTTATCAAATTTAAAAGATTCAGTAGCTTCAGTTTCTGGTCTGATGTGGTCATTCCAATAATAACCTTTTCTGCCTGCATCATATTGTGGTCTTCTACTTCTATTAGAAGGTCTTTTTGGTTTTTTAATTCCAAAACTGGAATAGATGTCAATAAAAGAAGGATATACAGTTTTTCCTGCCAAATCTATGGTTTCTGTTCCTTTTGGAATCCTAATAGATTTACCAACGGAAACCACTTTTCCGTCCTTAATTAATAAAGTTCCTTTTTTTATAACCTTATCTGGGGTTACATAAATGGTCGCATTTTTAAAGGCAACTGTTGTGTTTTTTGATGTTTTTACTCCTGTATTTGTAGGAAAATAATCTTGTGCTTGCGTAGAGACAACAAACAAAAACGTGAGTAAGAAAATGATTTTTCGCATGTAGTTTGATTTATTTGAATACGTAATAATTGGCATAAATTTATTGATACCAAATTTGTTAACGTAGATTTAAACTTATTTTAACAAAATTTTAAGAAATTAGAGTAGGATAAATATGGGGCTGTTGTTTCTGATATGTCAAGTAAAAGTTTATTATTGAATTAATTTTTTGGTAGTGTCATAGATTAATTGACTATGAGTTTTTGGTCTAAATGATAATAGTAATCTCTATGACATTTATGAAAACGAATGTCTGGCTGAGCCTGTCGAAGACTAAAGTTTTTAAGAAGAAACTCACTTCGACAGGCTCTGTTTGGCATTTAGTTTTCCAATTGGCTTTTGTTAAAACGAATGTCTTCTTAATGCCTCGAATGACATTCAATAACAAATAATCATTCCGCTTATAACACCATTAATTTTTTCTACTGAAATAAAACTTTTCCCTCAATAAAATAGTGTATATTTAGCCTTGTGTTTTTTGCTTTATATCTTTAAAAATAACGAGTTATACCCTTATATTAAAACTAAATATCACGCTTATTGAAGTGAGCCTATCCAAGTGAAACTCTCTATGAAAAACATCCTTCTTTTCCTTTTCTTATTCATTGCTTTAGAAATTTCTTCGCAAAAAATATATCAAAAAACCTATTTTAAAAACGGGAATTTAAAAGAAGAAGGTTGGATACTTCAAAACAAAAAAGTTGATTATTGGAAATTTTATTACAAAAATGGAAACATAAAAAAAGAAGGTCATTTTAAAAATAATTTAGAAACCAATTATTGGTACTTTTACAAAGAAAATTCTTCTAAAGAAAAAGAGGGTCATTTTAAAAAAGGGAAGAAAAACAATTGGTGGATATTTTATGACAATTTGGGGTTTATAAATCATAAATGTCAATTAAAAAACAATCAAAAAAATGGGTATTGTTTAGGCTATGAAAATGAAAAATTAATAAAAGCTTCAAAATTTAAAAACGGAAAAAAATTGAAAGAATGGAAAGACCTATCATCTTTTAGAAAAGACAACAGTCTTAATGATTTACGGTAAATGGATTCTATAATAAAAGTAATAATACCTGCCTATAACGAGCAAAATTCTATTGCAAATGTTATACAAGACATTCCTAAAATTGTTGATGAAATTATTGTTGTTAGTAACAATTCTACAGATGCTACAGAAGTCAATGCCAAAAATGCGGGTGCCACTGTTTTGCAAGAAACTAGAAAAGGATATGGGTATGCTTGCTTAAAAGGAATGGACTATATTTCAACACAAAAAACCCTTCCAAATATCATTGTTTTTTTAGATGGAGATTATTCAGATTATCCAGAACAGTTGACAGAAATTATTGCTCCTATTGTGCATAATGACATCGATTTTGTAATTGGGGCAAGAATAAAACGACTACGAGAACAGGGTGCTATGACTCCACAACAGGTGTTTGGAAATTGGTTAGCAACCTTTTTAATGAAACTTTTTTTTGATGCAAAATTCACAGATTTAGGCCCTTTTAGAGCTATAAAATACAACAAATTAATGGCTCTTAATATGGAGGATAAAACGTATGGATGGACCGTAGAAATGCAATTAAAAGCATTGAAACAAAAAATGAGTTATGTAGAAATTCCTGTAAAATACAGAAATAGAATTGGCGTTTCTAAAGTATCTGGAACTGTAAAAGGAACTATCTTTGCAGGGATAAAAATTTTAGGTTGGATTTTTAAATATAGCTTTCAGTCTTAGGTTTACAGTCACAGTTTTCAGTTACAGTATTCAAATTAAGGTAGATTAATTGCAAAGAGACGCAGAATTTTCGAAAAAGACCGCAAAGATTTTGACTGAAAACTGCGACTGAAAACTGTGACTAAATAAATTCGTAGTAGAACTATGATTATAGAATATAGTATTATTATCATTTATTCCATTTCGTTATTGTTTATTTTTGTCTATGCTTTGGCGCAGCTAAACCTGTTAATCAACTACTTAAAATATAAAAATCAAGAAGACAAGGAAGATAAATTTGATTTTAAAAACCCTTCTGAAATTCCTTTTGTTACCATTCAACTTCCCGTCTATAATGAGTTGTATGTAATGAAGCGTTTGCTAAAAAACATTGCAAAATTAGACTATCCAAGAGAGAAATTAGAAATTCAAGTATTGGATGATTCTACCGATGAATCTGTGGAAAGCACAGCCAAACAGATTGAAAAATTGTCTGAAAAAGACTTGAACATTCAACATATAAAAAGAACCAATAGAAAAGGTTTTAAAGCGGGTGCATTAAAAGAAGGATTAGAAATTGCCAAAGGAGAATTCATTGCCATTTTTGATGCTGATTTTTTACCAAAACCAGACTGGCTAAAAAAAACAGTTCCTTATTTTAAAAATGCCGAAATTGGTGTTGTACAAACACGCTGGGGGCATATCAACAGAAATTATTCAACACTTACAAAAATTCAAGCCTTTGCTTTAGACGCACATTTTACTCTAGAACAAGTGGGAAGAAATAGCAAAGGACACTTTATCAATTTTAATGGAACTGCAGGTATTTGGCGTAAAGAGTGCATCTATGATGCTGGCAATTGGCAGGCAGATACCTTAACGGAAGATTTAGATTTAAGTTACAGAGCGCAACTTAAAAAATGGAAATTCAAATATTTAGAACATGTAGAAACTCCCGCAGAATTGCCTGTAATCATCAGTGCAGCTAGGTCGCAACAATTTAGATGGAACAAAGGTGGTGCAGAGAATTTTCAAAAAATGTTGAAGAAAATACTTACCAATAAAAATCTATCTTTTAAGACCAAAATTCATGGCGTACTGCATTTACTAAACAGTTCTATGTTTACCTTTATTTTTTTAGTTGCAGTTTTAAGCATCCCTATGTTGTATATCAAAAATGAATATACACACTTAAAACCCTATTTTTATGTAATGAGTTTCTTTGTGGTAAGTTCCTTTATTTTTTTTATTTGCTATTGGTATATGTACAAAAATATTTATGGAAAAGGAGTTGTAAACTTTATAAAATATATAGGTGCATTTTTTACATTTTTTTCAATAGCAATGGGATTTTCTCTACACAATACCATTGCCGTTTTAGAAGGTCATTTTGGTAAAAAAAGTGACTTTGTAAGAACTCCAAAATTTAATATCAAAACCATAAAAGATAGCTGGAAAAACAATAAATACATTCGCAAAAAACCATCTGTTCATGTGATTATTGAAGGGCTACTTGTCTTCTATTTTGCATTTGGTATGTATAGTGCTTTCGTTGTTGGCAATCAAGGTGGAGATTTTGGTCTATTTCCTTTTCATCTGATGCTTTTTGTTGGCTTTGGATACGTGTTTTTTAAATCGGTTTTTTCTAAAGCGTGAGTCGATTTACGATATATGAGTTACGATTTATGATATATGAAAATTAGAAGGTTTTGAGAATTGAGAAATTAAAAGATTATCAATTTATAGTACTTATTTCTATAAGTATTATTGGTTATTTTTTCTTTGCCTATTTTTTAGAAAGAACCGAATTTAACAAACTACTTTTTCTTTGGGTTTCTCTCTTTGCTTGTTTTTATTTGTTGATGAAAAGCAACACAATTTCATTCTCTAGTTTAGTTGGAATTAGCATTCTTTTTAGATTGGTCTTTTTGTTTGCAATCCCAAATTTGTCGCAAGATTTTTATCGATTTATTTGGGATGGTCGCCTAATTTTAGAAGGAATCAATCCGTATTTGTCTTTGCCTGAAACTTTTATACAACAAGGCGCAGCACCCATTGCTGAAGCATCAAAATTATATAAAGGCATGGGCGAATTGAATGGAAGTCATTATACCAATTATCCTCCAATCAATCAATTGTGTTTTTTAATCGCTGCCATTTTTGCTAACAAAAGTATTTTTGGATCTGTAGTAGTTTTACGAATTATTATCATTTTGGCAGATATTGGCATTCTTTATTTCGGAAAAAAATTATTAGAAAACCTACACCTTCCTATTAAGAACATTTTTTGGTATGTCTTAAATCCGTTTATTATTATTGAAATGACTGGCAACTTACATTTTGAGTCGTTAATGTTGTTCTTTTTAGTTTGGAGTTTGTATTTACTTCAGCAAAAAAAATGGATTTGGTCTGCCATTTTAGTAGCTTGTTCTATTTCTGTAAAATTAATTCCTTTATTGTTTTTACCGTTATTTTATCAATGGTTTGTTTCCTTTAAAAAGACCTCACAGGTTTTAAAAACGGGTGAGGTCTGTAAATTAATTGGTTTTTATGCTATTGTTTTAACTACCACTATGCTTTTATTTCTACCGTTTTATTCATCAGAACTCATTCCTAATTATATGAATTCTGTTGGTCTGTGGTTTCGAAATTTTGAATTCAATGCAAGTTTTTACTACATTTTTAGAGAAATTGGTTACTTATTTAGAGGTTGGAATGAAATTGCTATTATTGGTAAAATAATGCCCGTTTTGACCATTTTATTTTTAGTAATTATTACATTTTTTAGAAAAAACACATCATTACAACAATTGATAACAGCTATGTTATTTGGTTTGTCTTTTTATTATTTTACCACCACAACGATGCATCCTTGGTATTTGGCAACCTTGCTTATTTTGTCGGTATTTACCAAATATCGTTTTCCTGTTTTATGGAGTTTGGTTATTGTTTTAAGTTATCAAGTATACTCAAATCTACCTTGGAAAGAAAATTTATGGCTTGTTAGTATTGAATATTTATTAGTGTTTTCGTTTTTAATTTGGGAATTAACAAGGGAGCATGCTCCCTTGCAATACAAAAGTATCGAAAAAAGATAATCAACGGTATATGAGATATTTGCAGGGATAAACAAGGCAGAAATACAAACAGTTAGAAAAATTCACAATCAATTTATTGATGCCTCTACTAGAAATTTAATCCAAACCAACTAGATAGCTAATTCCTTTTTTGTACTTTGGTCTCTTACTATTTTCTTATGAAGAGACTTACCATAAAAGATATTGCAAAAGAATTTAAAGTTTCTATTTCTACAGTTTCTAAGGCATTGAATGATAGCTATGAAATTAGCATACCCACAAAAGAAAAAATTCAGAATTACGCCAAAGAACATAATTACAAACCTAATTTTAATGCGTTAAGTTTAAAAAGTAGAAAAACAAAAACCATAGGAAT
>JBMYWO010000089.1:0-7632 GCA_049607505.1 Polaribacter sp. | reverse complement strand
GTTGCTGTAAATGATATGGAAAGCAATATTCTAGTAGTTTCAGAAAAAGGATATGGAAAACGTTCCAAATTAGAAGACTACAGAGTTACCAATCGTGGTGGTAAAGGAGTGAAGACTTTGAATATATCAGAAAAAACAGGTAATTTAGTGGCCATTAAAAATGTTGATGATTCGAATGATTTGATGATTATTAACAAATCTGGAATTGTTATTCGTATGGCAGTAGAAGATTTACGAGTTATGGGACGTGCAACACAAGGAGTTCGTTTGATAAATATCAAAGATTCTGACAGTATTGCTGCTGTAGCAAAGGTAATGCACGAAAACGAAAATGAAGAGGAAACAGAAAATGGCACGGAAATTGAAAATGATTCAAGTGAAAATCAGGAATAACAATAAACTAAAAAACTTATTAAAATGAAAAAACAAATTATAGCACTTTCTTTAGGATTCATGACAATAGGAGCATTTGCGCAAAAAGATGAATTAAAAACAGCTGAAAAAGCAATTAAAAAACAAGATTTTGCGAGTGCAATTACCGCTGTTTCCTCAATTGACGGCATGGAAAATAGTATGGATGCGAAGTATAAAGCAAAATATTATTTTCTAAAAGGACAAGCCTTTGCAGGGAAAAAAAATTATAAGGTTGCTGCCAAAGCATTTAATGATTTGATGGCGTATGAAAAGCAAACAGGGAAAGCTAAATACAGCCAAAAGGCGCAACCGATGTTGACTACTTTATTACAAGAAGTTTCTGATAAAGCCATAAAATTATACAATGACGAAAAGGATTATAAAAATGCTACAGAGAATTTTTATTTGACCTATTTATTAAGTCCAACAGATACTTCCTTTTTGTTCAATGCAGCAGTGAGTGCAACCCAAGCAAAAGAACTAGATACTGCTCTTGAATATTATAAAAAATTAAAAGAACTAGGATATACAGGAATTACAACACAATATTTAGCAACCAACAAAGTATCTGGGAAAGAAGAAAATTTAGGCTCTAAATCTCAAAGAGATTTAATGATTAAAGCGGGGCAGTATATAAACCCAAAAGATGAAGTTTCTAAATCAAAAAAAGCGGATATTATTAAAAATACAGCCTATATCTTAAAAGATCAAGGGAAGGTAGAAGAAGCGATTACGGCTATAAAAGAAGCTAGAAGTTCTAATCCAGATGATTTGAATTTATTGTTAGCCGAAGCAGAATTATACATCAAACTTGAAAAAATGGACAAGTTTGGCGAGTTAATGGAACAAGCGGTAAAAATGGATCCAAACAATCCTGTTTTGTTTTTCAATTTAGGAGTTGTCAACTACAATCAAAATAAAATAGAAGAAGCAAATACCTATTATAAAAAAGCCATCGAATTAGATCCTAATTACAGAGATGCCTACTTAAATTTAGCCTATTCCATTTTAAATAAAAGAGTTGCTATTGTAGAAGAAATGAACAATAGTTTGTCTGACTTTAAGAAATATGATGCTTTAGAACAAAAACAAAAAGATGTTTGTAAAGAGGCATTACCCTATTTAACAAAAGCAGATGAAATGAAAAGAACTTTAGATACTGTAAAAACATTGTTAAATATTTATGACACCTTAGAAATGGAGCAAAAAGGAGATGAATTTAGAGCTTTGTATAAGGAAATGAAATAACAAGCAATTTTTCTAAAATTATAGAAACCGAAACTGACAATCAGTTTCGGTTTTTTTTTGCTAGTAGAAAAAGAGTCATCTTAATGGTATAGACTTTTATTCATCATCAAATAAAAACATATTTTTCGGAGACAGCCTCAATACTTACTTTAAAAGAAGCGTTCTCATCCTACGAAATTAATTAAAATTATACCACTAATTAATCAGTTTTTTTTATCTTTCCACTAATTTCAATAAAATTAATGCAAGGGATCATGCTCCCTTGTAATAAACAACATACATAAAATGAAGAAACTAGCACTGCATTGGAAAATAATCATAGGAATGGTATTAGGAATTCTCTTTGGTTTTATTATGAATTCTGTAAGTGGCGGAAGAATCTTTGTGGCAGATTGGATTGCTCCTTTTGGAAAGATTTTCATCAATTTATTAAAACTAATTGCAGTACCCTTAATTCTTGCTTCTTTGATTAAAGGAATTTCAGATTTAAAGGATATTTCAAAAATTAAAACGATGGGATTTCGTACCATCATTATTTATGTAGGCACTACATTGATAGCGATTATTATTGGTTTAAGTATCGTAAATATTGTACAACCAGGTACAGGAATGTCTAAAGAAACGATAGAGAAAATAAAAGTAAAGTATGAAAATGATGCAGGAGTTAAAGACAAATTAGCAAAAGCGAACAATCAAAAAAATGCAGGCCCTTTGCAGCCATTAGTAGATATATTTCCAACAAATATATTTAAAGCCTTGGGCGAAGCAAAAATGTTACAAATTATTTTCTTTGCATTATTTGTTGGTATTTCCCTCTTACTAATTGCAGAAAAAAAAGCAAAACCTTTGATAAAATTCTTTGATTCGCTCAATGAAGTTGTGATGAAAATGGTCGATTTAATTATGCTTTTCGCACCTTACGCCGTATTTGCATTAATGGCAAATGTTATTATTGCTTTTGATGATACAGAAATACTTCTAAAATTATTACAATATGCAATGTGTGTGGTTTTTGGATTAATTTTAATGATTGGTTTCTATCTAATCTTAATCAGTTTTTATACCAAGAAATCACCATTATGGTTTTTAAAGCAAATCTCTCCAGCACAATTATTAGCGTTTTCAACAAGTTCAAGTGCTGCAACACTGCCTGTAACTATGGAACGTGTTGAAGAACATTTAGGTGTTGACAAAGAAGTTTCAGGATTTGTTTTGCCAGTAGGCGCAACGGTAAATATGGACGGAACAAGTTTATATCAAGGCATAGCAGCAGTGTTTATTATGCAAGTAATTTGGCCAGAAGGACTAACATTTACCAATCAATTAGTGATTATAATTACAGCATTATTGGCTTCCATAGGAAGTGCTGCAGTGCCAAGTGCAGGCATGGTGATGTTGGTTATTGTTCTTGAATCTGTAGGGTTTCCAGCAGAATTATTGCCTATTGGTTTAGCACTTATTTTTGCTGTGGATAGACCTTTAGATATGTGTAGAACGGTAGTAAATGTTACTGGAGACGCAACAGTTTCTATGATGGTAGCAAAATCTTTAGACAAACTTCATGAACCTAAACCCAAAAATTGGGACGACAATTATGATAAGGTAAAATAGAAATGAGGTATTATAAAGACTTTATTTATCCAAATTGGGTAATACAAATTCGTCTAAAACAGATTTTTTAGCCATCATTTTTTCTATGGCTTCGGTAGTTCTTGGTGCTTCAGCAGATAAATTTACGGGACCGTTTTTGGTAACCAAAATATCATCTTCAATTCGAATACCAATTCCCCACCATTTTTTATCACAATTACTTCCATCTGGAATATAAATTCCTGGTTCCATAGTAGTTACCATATTTTCTTCAAATGTATCATAATTCCCTGGGTCATGAACGTCCAACCCTATATGATGCGAAGTTCCGTGAGGAAAATAAGGGTGCTTTTCATCTACGGATTTTATAATTCCTAAAGAGTACAAACCTTCATTAATAATTTTTTTAGCAATCTCATTGGCTGCATACATTTTTGTACCTATGGTATATTTTGAAATTCCTGCTTCTTGAGCTTTATATACAATATCATAAATGGCTTTTTGCTCTTTGGTGAATTTTCCGTTTGCAGGAATAGTCCGAGTTACATCTGCAGTATAACCTCTGTATTCTGCACCTAAATCCATTAAAACCAAATCATTACCAACTTTTGTTCTATTGTTTTCTATATAGTGTAAAATACAACCATTGTTTCCTGCACCTACTATGGCAGGATATCCTTCATACTCTGCGCCATATTTTTTATATACAAATTCATGAATTCCTTGCAATTCAATTTCAGACATATGTGGCTTCATTGCCTTCATCACTTCTATCTGACCAATAGCCGAAATTCGTATGGCTTTGGTTAATAATTTTAATTCTTCAGTAGTTTTTACCTCGCGCATTGTGGCTAGCATAGACTTTAAAAACTGAATATCTATATTTGTTTTTGCTTTTAGTTTCAGAGAAATTTTTTGTTTTAAATCCTTCTTTAATAGATCATTAGTTGCTTCTTTATACTGCATTAAATCTTTATCATCTTTCAAGGAAGGATCATAAACTAAAGCTCTACCAATAATTTGTGCAACATTAGCACTATTTTCTATGGGTGTAGATTTTACCAATTCATACACTTGTTTTTTTATGGGTGATAAAAAATTAGTAGGATTATAACCCGATTTTTCTTTAAAAGAAACCACCAAATTATACACTTCTGCATTGTTTTTAGCAGAGTTTCTATAATCATCTTTAAATTTTTCAACAAAAACTCTGTCAAATTTCTTAAAATTGATTCTTCCATTTATAAAATCTTCTGCATTCATCGCATTCTTAAATCCTAATATTTTTTTTGCACCTTCAATCCCTAAACGTTTTCCATTCCATTGTTCTGCTCTTGCATCTTTTTTCTGAACATACAAAATCTCATTATATGAACTTCCGTTTTCGTCAATTTGGTTTTCAGAAAATACCACTAAAACCGCATTGGGTTCTCTATATCCTGTTAAATAATAGAAATTTGGATCTTGATGAAATAGATAATCTACATCATTTGCACGATTTCTGACTGAATTTGCAAATACTATAGCTACGGAATTTTTTGGCATTTTAGAACGCAAGAATTCCCTTTTATCTTTATGAAATTCTTTTGATAAAAAATCAGTTGGTGTTTGTGAGAATACGTTTGCAGAAACGAATAAAAAAAGCAAGAAAAAAACTTTAGGGACTTTCATAAGTATATTTATATAGATTGATTTTCAAATGTAAGATTAATTCTTTTTTGATAAAAAATATTAACAAAATATTCTAAGTTATTAGTGGGGTACTTAAAACCCATTGATTTTCAGTTGTTTATTTTTTGGTTCTTTGACATTTTTGTAATCGTGTTTGTTAAGTATCTCTTTTACAAGAGTTTTGTCCAGTAAAGAGATGCTCAAAATTTGTAATATTTCGTAGATTGAACGCTCTACTTTTAGAGTATTTCCAATTATCGCTACAAGACAATATGCTATGATAGCACAGTAGATTTGTATTTTTACTGCATTAATAGATGCCCCCTTAAAACAAAAGAGTTATTTTTGATTAACTAATCTCGATATATGTTTACAAAAAGAATTTTTCCTGTAAAAGGTGTCATAAAATGGACTAGAAGACATTTGTTGTTATTTTTTGGTATTGCAACAATACCTGTAATTTTATTTGATTTATTACACTGGAAATGGTTGCATGTACCGTGGTTACCTTTAGGAGTTTTAGGAACAGCTATTTCGTTTCTAATTAGTTTTAAAAATAACGCTTGCTATGACAGGTTGTGGGAAGCTCGTAAAATTTGGGGAGGCATTGTAAATACTTCAAGATCTTGGACAATAATGGTCAAAGATTTTATAGACAACACACATGCAAAAAATCCACTCTCTGATGAGGAATTAAAAATAGTAAAAAGGACGTTAGTACATCGTCATATAGCTTGGTTAACTGCCTTACGTTATCAAATGCGAAAAGATAAACCTTGGGAATCTCATCTAAAAAAAGACAAAGGGAATGCCGAATTTAGAGAAAATTATTATTTGGTTTATGAAGATAAATTGCCCATTAAAGAAGCCATAGAACCCTATCTTTCTGAAGAAGAATATACAGCAGTTTTTGCCAAAGGAAATCAAGCATCACAAATTTTAGGAATTCAATCTAGCCATTTAAAAAAGTTAATGAATAGTGGTTTTATTGAAGATTTTCGTCACATGGAAATGGCAAATATTTTGGTGGAACTCTATACATTACAGGGAAAATCGGAACGTATTAAGAATTTTCCATATCCGCGTCAGTATGCAACATTAAACTATATTTTTGTTTGGATATTTATTATTTTACTGCCTTTTGGTGTTATGGAAGGTTTTGAAATTATTGGCGATAGAGTTTTAGAAGAACTATATAAACATCAAGTCAAAACCGATAATATTATTCATAGAATTCAAGAATTTATTGCCAATCATTTTGTATGGTTTTCCATTCCTTTTAGTGCCTTATTATCTTGGGTTTTTCATACCATGGAAAAAATAGGGGAAAATACCGAAAACCCTTTTGAGGGTGGTCCTAATGATATTCCTATTACCAATATGTCACGTAGTATAGAAATAGATATTCGCCAACTCATTGATGATACAGACATTCCTAAACCATATGAATGGAAAAATGATATTGTGATGTAGGGTTATGAAATCAAAAAGTATCTTTACTTAAAAAGCTATAATTAAAGAGTTTGCAACTATTCAGCTAAAATAAATTCTAAAAAAAAATGAAACGTATTGTTGTTTTTGCTTCTGGTTCTGGAACGAATGCAGAAAATATTATACAATTTTTTAATCACACCAAAACTGCTAAAGTAACTATGGTACTGTGTAATAATGAGCATGCCAACGTTTTTGATAGATGTAAAAAATTAAATATCAATTGTTTACATTTTAAGAAAGAAGATTTTTTTACTTCTGAAAAAATTCTAACCATCTTAAAAAATAATGCAGATTATATTATTTTAGCAGGCTTTCTTTGGAAAATTCCTTCAAATATTATTGATGCTTTTCCAAAGAAAATTATCAATATTCATCCAGCTTTATTGCCAAAATATGGTGGAAAAGGAATGTATGGAATGCACGTACACAAAGCTGTAAAAGAAAATAATGAAAGTGAAAGCGGAATTACAATTCATTTTGTAAATGAAAATTATGATGAAGGAGCTATTATTTTTCAAGCAAAAACAACGCTTTCTGAAAGTGATACAGCAGAAACGATTGCTGAAAAAATTCATGTTTTAGAGCAACGTTATTTTCCTAGAGTCATTGAAGATGTAATTTTAAAAGTAAATGAGTAAAAGAAAATTTTATGTGGTTTGGAATGGACGCAAAAAAGGCGTTTTTACTTCTTGGAAATTTTGCAAAAGACAGATTGACGGTTTTGAAAATGCACAATATAAATCTTTTAGTTCTTTAGGCAACCTCTATTAATTGTTTATTAATTGTATCCTTATTTTCTCTATTAGTAAAAATTTTAAAAATGTGAGATTATTTATTTTTTAAATTTTCTATTTTTCATAAATTACTTATTATCAGGTGTATATATTTTTTATCTTTCCCAACTAGCTATAGTTATCCCATCAAGTCTAGCTACTTGTTCATATCTAAACAAATTATAGACAAGGTTTACAAGTCCTACAAAGCCTGTTGCTCTTTTCATTCCTATTGACCTTACATAGAGTTTGTTCATACTGTTTTCCATAAAGCCAAATACATGCTCTACTCTTGCTCTTGTTTTTGATTTTTCTTTATTAGAGGCAATTTGTTGTTCTGTTAATGGATTATTTTTATAGCCTTTCTCATTTATTTTATTAACCATTGAGTCTCCTGTGAAAAATCAATTTTTCAAAACCTCATTATTTTTAATTTTTGAGC
>JBMYWO010000088.1:0-7689 GCA_049607505.1 Polaribacter sp. | reverse complement strand
GATGTAATGGCTATAGAAAGTACGTCTCAATTTAATGGATTGTATCACGTTTTGGGCGGAAAAATTTCCCCGATTGAAGGTGTTGGACCACAAAATTTACAGATAGATTCGCTACTACATAAAGTTTCTGAAGGCAAAGTTAAAGAACTCATTTTTGCATTAAGCTCAACGATGGAAGGTGATACAACAAATTTTTATATCTACAAACAACTCGAAAAATATAATATAATTACTAGTACTATTGCACGTGGAATTTCTATTGGTGATGAATTAGAATATGCAGATGAAGTTACTTTAGGAAGAAGCATTGTGAATAGAATTCCGTTTGAGCAGTCTATAAAGAGTTAGTTTTCAGTATCAGTTTACAGTTTTTCAGTTTCAGTATTCAGTTCGCTTATCCATTTACAAATATGTGATTTGTAAATAAAGTATGCGGAACACTCACTAAATGAATGTCAAATTTCAAAGATGGTTCAACTCTCGAACTTGCATTGTGAATTCTAAAAGATATTTGCCAACCTTCATTTAAAGAAACTAATAATGTTGTTGTTGAGTTTTCTTGATAAACAATCTCGATTAATCTTGATGGTAATTTTAATTTAGGAATCTTTGCTTTTGGTTTTACTTTTTCAAACGGCAAATTCAAAGTTCCGTGTAAATTATAAGCCTGAATTTCAACTTTCTTTTTGCCTTTTATGACTTTATAAAAATCTTGATTCCCTATTAAATATTGCACTAAATTTTCTGCTACAATAGTTGGATTTTCTTTATCCAAACGAAGTAATTCTTTTCTAAAAGCATCTAAAATTGGTAAATATACAACTTGGTGCATATTCTCAATTGAAGTCCATTTAGTCGATTTGTCTTTAATTCTTAAATCAGTAAGCATCTGAAATATCGGATTGATTTCTTGGAAGTAATTGTCTGAACAAGAAATACCTAACCATTTTTTTCCAAAGTCAATTTTACTAGATAATCTTGAATGTTTTACCGCTCTATGATTATTTTTTGCAGAAATACCAATTTCCCATTTTTGTAATGAACGTATCATTAAAACATCTCTAACGTCTCCAGTTTGTCCAGCTTGGTCGCTAACTAATTCTAAAACCAAAATGTCATTTTGGCTAATTCCATTCGAAAGCCTTGGTTCTATATCAATAAGAAAATTAATAGAAGCACTTGCAGTAATTCTAAAAGCACCTTGCTCTTGTTCACTAAAGTTATGAAAAAAACCTTTAGCAGTTTTATAAGGTTTGTTTTTTGAAATCGAAATACTTGTAATTGTTTTTAAGCGTTCGTAAAATTCAAAAAGCAACGCATATTCAAAGGCTTTACCATTAATTGTTTGACTAGCCATAAATTATAAAAGTGTATTTTCTAATTCCAATTTTTTCTTGATAACTCGTTTTGATTTCTTTTCTGCATTCTGAATTTGAGATTTGATACTTGTGGCAATATGCTTTGCGAGATTTACAGGTACTGCATTCCCAATCATTTTATAACCAGCAGCAATGTGGTTGTAGTAAAAGATAAAATTATTTGGAAAAGTCTGAATTCTTGCACATTCTCTAACACTTAATCTACGATATAAATCTTCTTGTCCAGGAACAAAAACACGTATATTTTGCTCGATGAATTTCATTTTTGGTGCTTGCGGATGAATAGGCGCATGTCTTCCTCCTGCTTGAATGGTAAACGATTGTTCACCCCAACTTCTTACTCTATTTCTTGACATAAACATCGATGAAAAACCACCAATCATATATTCGTGATTTGGTACTTTACAATTCTCTTTATTTGTTCTATTTCCTTCTTTTGCAGGAACAACAGTATCTTTTAAATCACCTATTGCTTGCTCAAGAGTTACTTTCTTTTTTAAGGGTTGTGGAAACTGAAATTCAAAATCAAAGTCTTCACGAATACCAACAAAAAATACTCGTTTCCTATCTTGTGGCACATCAAAATCTGATGCATTTAATAATTTGAAGGATAGTTTATAGCCAGCATTTCTAAACATTTTTTTAATGTTTTTTAGAGCTTCACTATGTCTTTCCAACAACATCCCACTAACATTTTCAGCAAGAAAAAATTTTGGTTGTTTTGCTTCTAATATTCGGATAAAATCATAAAACAATTGTCCTCGTTTGTCATGTATTCCACGTAAAGAACCCGCTTCACTCCAACTTTGACAAGGCGGTCCACCAATAATTCCGTCACATTCGGGAACTTCTTCTGGTTCTATATGTACAATACTTCGTTTATCAAGTTTTGTGTTTTTATGATTTTTCTCATAAGTTTCCCATATATCTTTGTCGTATTCGTTTGCCCAAATCACATTAAATCCTGACTTTTCAAACCCTAAATCTAGCCCGCCTGCTCCTGCAAAAAATGATATGACATTCATATTACTGTGTTTGAAGTGATTTATTAAGCATTTTTCGGCTATTTTTCTTCGGTAACTTATAAAAATTATTTGATTGAATCTATTTTTGTATTGACAAACTACAACTGTAAACTGTGATTGAAAACTGCCTACTGAATACTATTTCCATACCACCTTTTCCCCTTTGGGGAAATGTCTGAAAGACAAAGGGGCTTTACCCACCACTCACTGGCGGAATAATAGCCACAACATCATTTTTTTGTAAAACTACATCGTCATTGGCATAACTTTCATTGACGGCAATTGCGTATGAATCAATGTTTTGTAATTGTGGATATGTTGCTTTTAACTTTTCTTTAAAATCATTTACAGAACTATTTTCAGAGATTTCCAGTTCTAGTTCAGAAGCCTTAACCAAATCTGTAGTAATACCAAAAAAAAGCGTTTTAATGAGCATCAGTTAAAAATCTAATCTAAATAAAACCCCATTGTTAGAAACACCACCATACTTAAAACGAACATAATCTACTCTTAAGATACGCCATTTTCCCCAACCTAAATTATCCAATCCAACAGCATATTCTGTATATGGTTTTTTGCCTGCCATAAATAAAGTTTTTGCACCACCCACTAAATGGAAATTTAATTTGTTGAGAAGCGGAATTTTACCCAAAACAAAGCCACCAAAATTTTGTTCTATATGGGCTTCTGCGTATTTATCATTTGTATAAAATTTATAGTATTCTAATAAACCAAAACTGGTTAATTGTCTATCTAAAGGAAAAGTTAGCTGATTTCCATTGGCCTGAAGTAAGTCCATAAAAGCAATATTTTTCTTTTTTAAAAAAGCTCCTGCACGCATAGTATAGCTTAATTGCCCGTAATTTCCAAAGCTAATGTCTTGCTTTAAGTTGGCTAAAAATAAATCAGAATTTAATGTGGAATCACCTGCGCCAAAAGTTTTTCTGTAATTGATTGTTAGTGACGGATATTTGTCATTTCCAAGATTAAATTTTCTGTCTGGATAGGACAAATATTTTTGATCAAAAACAAAAGTAGCACCTACATTTATAGTCCCAATTTTATGTTCTTCAAAAGCAGCATTTACAAAATCTGTTGGATCTAAAGGGTTGTTGGATGTATAGTTATAATCTCTTGTTACAAAAGAATAATCGGTTGTATTAAAAAGTGGTTTTCTATTGGCATATTCTAATGATGAATAAAATTGAATACCGTTTTTTACTTCTTTGGAATACCGAACTTTAGCAAAGGTTTTTTCATAAATCTTCATATAATTCAACCTACGTAGCAAAGAACTAAACGTGTTATTGATTCCTAAAATAGGTTTTCTACCATTAAATTGTTCCGTAGTAATTCCGCCAGTAATAGCTATTGTTGGTCTAGAAATATTATTCCATTTTTTTGTAAAGAAAAAAGTGGGACGTGCTTTTTTTTCTGATATACCATAATTTACGGAAAGACCAGCATTCCACCATTTTCCTGTATCATTTTCACGTTCAAAATAACTGAAACCTACTGAAGAATTAAATCCTTGAACGGTATTAAAATTAAATTTATCTATAAGTCCGTCAAAAGAAAATGCCCATTTTTCATACGAATTTCTATACGTATATCCTGTAATTGGTGATAATAAGTTAAATTTATTTCTTTTTCTATCTACAGAATCTAAATACTTTTTAGATTTCCGAATCACTTTTATACTGTCTTTTATTGTATAGTCTTTTATTTCTTCAATGGTTAACGGAACGGGTCTTAAGGTATTCCAATAAACAGAATCCTTTTTAGTAGCTTCTTTGGCAAACGTTAAGACTTCATTTGTAAAAGTGTTTTCAGTAAAGGTTGGTGTGAAGTGATAGTTTGAATAGGCAGAAGAAAATTTTCCGTCAATGTTAAATCCTAAAAAACCAACTTTGAATGTAATTGATTGGCTAATTAACACCCACGCATTATTTCCTTCGGAATAATTATAATCTTGTTTTAATGTTAAAACATCTATGGCAGGAATATTTACTTGAACTCCAGTTACCGTAACATCTACCCCATACAAAGCCCAATCATCTTCTACCACATAAATAGATCCGTTAAAAATACGATCGTTTTTACGTTTTGGAATCAGTTTTATTTTGTTGATGAGTTTTCCGTTTTTATCATAAAAAGTTCCTTCTAATTTAAACCGATAATAGCCAAAAGCATTGACTGAAATTGGCGAAACCAAATCGTTACCAAACTCAATACTATTTTCATAAAAGTTAATATTTGCATCTTCGGCCCTATTAAAACTAATGCCATTATCGCGACCACTAACTTTGGAGGCAATAATTTTTTCTTTAAAACTTTTTGGTTTTTTTTGATGTGTAATTTCTGAAATAGTTTCAGATAAATAAATAATGCCGCTTCTTGTAGAGTCCAAGCCACCACCAAAATCTCCCAAACTTTGACCTAAAAATTTTTCGGGAGCATTTTTTATTTTATACAATCCACGGGAGTAAAATTTAGCTGTATATTTTGCTAATTTATCGGTGTTTTTCTCTTTATTAGCAATTACATTTCTAATAATTGCATTGGCAGGATTGTCTTTAGTAGAAATAGAAATTTCATCTAAAACGATATGTTCTTGTTCTAGCTGCACATTTAATTCAAAAGGAAAAGAGGTAATTTGTACTGTTTTTTTAAGTGTTTTATATCCTAAAAATTGAAAAACAATCGTATAGTTTCCTGTTTTTTTAAGATTTAAAATATAGTTTCCGTTATCGTTAGACGTTGTGCCTGTAACAGTTTTATTCAAATAAACATTGACAAATGACAACGGATTGTTTTTTGTATCCGTAATTTTTCCTTTTACTTGACATAAAAGTGACGTTGATATTAAAACAAAAAGAAAGAAAGTAGTTTTTTTCATATTGGGTTTAATTGGTCGATTGCAAACATAAACCTTACAAGTAGATAGAAACCTTAAAATGTGTTAAACAAGCTATAATATAATCTTAATTTTGTTTTTTAATGAAAGTAAAAAAATGTATATAAATTTTTTATAAAGAATATAAAAATCTAATTTCTAATACCTTATAGTCTATTGTCTCATTCTATACGCTCTATCTTTGCACCAATTAATTTCAAGCGTGCTTCAATGTTTTCATAGCCTCTGTCTATCTGCTCAATATTATTTATGATTGAAGTTCCTTTGGCAGAAAGTGCGGCAATCAATAAAGAAATTCCTGCTCTAATATCTGGCGAAGTCATTTTGGTAGCTTTTAATGGACTTTCAAAATTCTGACCTATTACGGTGGCTCTGTGTGGATCGCACAAAATAACTTTTGCGCCCATATCTATCAATTTATCAACAAAAAACAAACGGCTTTCAAACATTTTTTGATGAATTAAAACCGTTCCTTTGGCTTGTGTAGCAATCACCAAAACTATACTTAACAAATCTGGTGTAAATCCAGGCCAAGGTGCGTCTGCTACTGTTAACACAGAACCGTCTATATAATTCTGAATTTTGTATGATTTTTGTGCCGGAATGTAAATGTCGTCATTTCTTTTTTCAAGCTGAATTCCTAATTTTCTAAACACATTCGGAATTTGTCCCAAGTTTTCCCAACTTACGTTTTTGATTGTCAATTCAGATTGTGTCATTACAGCAACACCAATCCAAGAACCAACCTCTATCATATCTGGCAACACTGTATGCTCGCATCCTCCTAAAGAATCTACACCTTTTATGGTGAGTAAATTTGAGCCAACTCCTGATATTTTTGCACCCATAGCATTCAGCATTTTACATAATTGTTGAATATAGGGTTCGCAAGCTGCATTGTATATGGTAGTAGTTCCTGTAGCCAAAACGGCTGCCATCAAAATATTGGCAGTTCCTGTTACAGAAGCTTCATCTAATAGCATTTCTGTGCCTTGCAATTCATTTGCTTCTACACCATAAAAATGCTCTTCTTTGTTGTATCGAAATTTTGCTCCTAATCGGATAAATCCTTCAAAATGAGTATCTAATCTTCTACGCCCAATCTTGTCTCCTCCAGGACGTGGAATATACCCACGACCAAAACGTGCCAATAATGGCCCTACAATCATAATAGAACCACGAAGGGAACTTCCGTCATTTTTAAAATCTTTGGACTCTAAATATTCTAAATGGATATGATTTGCTTGGAAAGAATAGGAATTTTGAGTTAATTTTTTGATGCTTACTCCTAATTTACCAAGAATAAAAATCAATTTATTGACATCTATAATATCTGGAACATTATGTACTATTACTTTTTCGGGTGTTAGTAAAACGGCACACAATATTTGTAAAACCTCATTTTTTGCACCTTGTGGTGTAATAGTTCCATGTAATGTATGTCCTCCTTCTATTTTAAATGATGCCATTTACTGTTATCTTTTCCTGTTTTTGTGGTGCTGTGATTTATGATTGCTTTTAGAATTATTATGACCTTGTCCGCTTCGCTTTCTCAACAAATTTTTACTTTCAGAAAGTTCTTCTTCCGTGTTTCTTAAATCTAATTTTCCATTAGATAAATCATATAAATGATTAAAAATAATAACATCATCTACGGTATCTTTATTCCAATTTAAGTAACATTTTTTCATGTGATTTGCAATCGTAAATACTAATGCCTCTTTCAAATCGCCTTCTTCCCAACCCAACGCTACATTAATCATTGTTTGAATATTATGACCATAATACCGGTATTTTGAAGCTGATTTTGGATACGCCAAGGCTTCTGGTTTTTCTTGCAATTCTTCTTTAGAGGGTTTCGGATATTTGGAGTCTGCGTCTAATTTAAAATCGGACATAATGTACAACTGATCCCATAATTTGTGTTTAAAATCTGGGACATCACGTAAATGAGGTTGCAAATTTCCCATAACGTCTATAATGGCTTTCGCCATAGTATTTCGCTCTTCTTTAGTTTCTAAAGCTACACAATGATCTACTAATTTTTGTATATGTCTGCCGTATTCTGGTATAATCATTAACGGTCTTGCTGAATTGTATTCTAAATCGAATGCCATGTATTTATTTTTTGAAGTGTTTTCGACAGGTCATATTTTATACTATGACGCTACCATTGGGGTTTTTTTATAATCATTTACCAAATAGGCACATAGCCCTATGTTTTCTATGTATCTATGTGGTAAGTTTTTTGTATTTCATCATTCCAAACCGCTTGAGGATTTTTTTGTTTTGGGTCTTGAAATTTGAAGTTATTTAACGATGCAAATTAATTAATATTTACGAATTATGAATGACGAATTGAAATTTA
>JBMYWO010000087.1:4726-7799 GCA_049607505.1 Polaribacter sp. | reverse complement strand
TTTCTAAAAATAAAGACCTTTTGAGACGAGAAATAAAAGAAGAAATTTTAACTAGATATTATTATAAAGAAGGTGTTTATCGTCATAATTTAAAAAACGATGTTGTCATTTCTGAAGCGGTAAGTTTATTGAAAAATGAAGCGAAATATAAAGAGATTTTAAGCAACAAATAAATACAGTCTAAATTACTACATTTGCAAGATTAAAGTCTTAAATGTCAGAAACAAAACATGTAGAAAGAACAAGAGCCCAAGAATCTACCAATGCCATTGAGAAATTATACATTTCTATGCGTCATTTATTGAGTAGGGGTTTTTACAAACCTATGGGTATTTCTGGGGAAACCTTACGGAAATCACTTTTATCACTGCGCCCAGAAATCTATGGCTCTATTGCAGAAGAACGTTTAGAACTGAATGGCTTAATGTATATTATAGAAAGATTACCTAAAGGAATAGAAGAATGTCAGTTTATCAATTTAACTGCAGATGAAGGCTATAGAAATTCACATTTTAAGGCGATAATTCCACCAAAAAGAAGAAGAAATTGTTATAGAATTGATAAAGATCAAATGAATATTGAGATTACTAGAGGACGATCTGAAATCTATGATATACTTACACATTTAACGTTTTTATTTATAGAATCTCATAAAATAAAGGACAAAGTTTTAATTAATGACGGAACAGATTGTTTGCGAGAATGGAAAAATCTTGAAGAGATTGTAATACATAACAAGCAAATTTCACAAGAAGAGAGAGATGTTGTTTTTGTTCATTTAAGTACTATTTTAGGAAGAACGTATCAAGAAGTTTCGACTGTTCATACTACTTTTTCATCAGAAGAAAATACCGATAGATTTTTTCAAATCATTTATTGGTTAGGGCATTTGGCAATTAATGAAGTTACTCATAATAAGAAAAGAGTAATCAAATTTAGTGCGGTGTTAAACGAAGAAATTGGGCATCATATTTATGGTGAAATTTGGGCTAACAACATTAAAAAAACCTTGCAAGAGAAAAAGTTGTTAAAAAGACCCATTCATATTATTAGCGCCAATATGCACAGTGTTTTAAATACTATTTATGCATACAATGCCTTGCCAAAAGAAGCTAAAAAAGCAACAAATTTTGACTTGTATGAATTGTTAAGTGCCGTTGATAGTAAACCCCTGCGAAAAAGTGTTAAAAATTATGCATCAGAAAACGGATTGATTTATATAAAAGATACTTCGGGTACAAATATTAATGTACAAATTATAGATACAGATAAAATAGATTTTACTAACATTCCATTTAAGAAAGGGAATATTACAAACGATAACCCTGTTATTATTGTCATGGATTATGCCTTTGGCGAACAGGCTTATGAAACCATGGACGAGTTATTGAAACCTTACAAAACAGAGAAAGAAGCAATTCATTTAGATGTTTCCTCTATTTCTATTATGGGAAAAGCAGGAATTTTAGAAGGAGGAAAAGGAGATATTATGATTCCTTCTGCACATGTTTTTGAAGGAACAGCAGATAACTATCCGTTTGAAAATGAGTTATCTAAAGAAGATTTAGAAGGTTTTGGCGTACAATGTTTTGATGGACCTATGGTTTCCGTTTTAGGAACATCACTGCAAAATAAAGATATTTTAAAATTTTTCCACAATTCAACTTGGAACGCTATCGGTTTAGAAATGGAAGGAGCGCATTATCAGAAAGCAATTCAGGCTGCGTCAAAAATTAGAGGAAATATTTCTGAAAATGTAAAAGTACGGTATGCCTATTACGCATCAGATAACCCTTTAGAAACAGGAGCAACATTGGCTTCTGGAGGTTTAGGAATGACAGGTGTTACACCAACGTATGCAATTACACATAAAATATTAGAGCAAATTTTTAATAGCTAAAAAAATATGTCAACAAATCAAAACAAAAAAGAAGAAGAGGAAGTAGATTTAGGCTCTTTATTTATAATTATCGGAAGAGGTTTTTCTAAATTTTTTAACTTTATTGGAAGTATTTTTAAAGAGGTATTTCATGTTCTTATTAGCGTTTTAATATTTCTAAAAAAGAATACCATTAAGATAGGAATTGCAGCAGTTCTAGGTATAATTTCGGGTTTTGTTTTAGAAGTAAAAAAACCAACCACCTATGGTTCGGAAATGTTAGTAGAACCCAATTTTAAAAGTGCGAGACAATTATATAACAATGTAAATTACTATAATGATCTAGTAAAGCAAAAAGATACAGTCACCATTCAAAAAACATTTGATTTGGATAAAGAAACTGCTGGAGGGCTTAAAAAATTTACAATTGAACCCATACGATTAGAAAACGATATTATTGAAGCGTATGATGGTTTAATTTTAGCATTAGATACATTGACTATAAAAAGTTATGAGTATGATGATTTTAAAAATTCTTTTACCGACTTTGACTATAGAGTGCATAAAATAAATGTGATCTCAAAAAATAATAATGTCTTTAAAAAAATAGGGGATGTCATCATTTCCTCTGTTGTTGATAACAAATATTTCAGTAAATCCAAAGAACTACTAAATGAAAATTTAAACAGAACAGATTCCGTTTATCGACAAAACTTAAGTCAAATAGATTCTTTACGAAAAGTTTATATGCAAGTGCTGTTAGATGAAGCTAAAAAACAATCGAATGGAACTAATATAGATTTGGGCGGCCAAAAAACAACCACTAAAGAATTAGAATTGTTTGAAACAAATAGGAAATTAAATGTTGACTTGAGAGGAATTGCTGATGAAAAGGCAAAAAAATATGAAGTGATTAATGTGATTTCTAACTTTCAATCCGTTGGTTATGAGATAAAAGGCGTAACCAAAAATTATGCGTTTTTATTAGGTCTTTTAGGAGCTAGTCTAATGATTGTGTTTCTACTTTTAATTCAATTAAATAATTATTTAAATAACTATAAAAAATAAAATGCAAACAATTCTTATTACAGGTGGTGCAGGTTTTATAGGTTCTCACGTTGTGCGTTTGTTTGTAAATAAATATCCAGATTATGAAATTGTAAATTTGGATAAACTTACATATGCCGGAAATTT
>JBMYWO010000087.1:0-4716 GCA_049607505.1 Polaribacter sp. | reverse complement strand
CCTTTGTTCAAGGAGATATTTGTGATAGAAATTTTATTGAAGACCTATTCAACAAATATCATTTTAATGGAGTGATCCATTTTGCGGCAGAATCTCATGTAGATAATTCTATTAAAAACCCAGACGCTTTTGTAAGAACCAATGTTTTCGGGACATTTACTGTATTAGATGTTGCTAAAAATTATTGGATGAATGGGCCAAATGAATATAAAACAGCATTCGAAAATAGTAGATTTCATCATGTTTCTACTGATGAAGTGTATGGAACTTTAGGCGAAACGGGTTTATTTACTGAAGAAACTTCGTATGCACCAAATAGCCCGTACAGCGCATCAAAAGCAGGGTCAGATTTTATGGTAAGAAGTTATTTTCATACCTATGGTATGAATGTGATTACCACCAATTGTTCCAACAATTATGGACCAAAACAACATCAAGAAAAATTAATTCCTACCATTATTAGAAAAGCAATTTCTGGTGAAAACATTCCCATTTATGGTGACGGAAAAAACATTAGAGATTGGTTGTATGTTTTAGATCATTGCAAGGGAATCGAGTTGGTGTATAAAAATGGAAAAACAGGAGAAACCTATAATATTGGCGGGAAAAATGAACGAAACAATTTATACATTGCCCATACTATTTGCGAAATCTTAGATGAAATTTCGCCAAAATCAACATCTTATAAAGAGCAAATTACCTTTGTTACAGATAGACCTGGACACGATTTTAGATACGCCATTGATGCGTCAAAAATTGAAAAAGAACTACGTTGGACAGCCAACGAAAATTTTGAAACAGGTATTAAAAAAACGATTGAATGGTATTTAAAAAAATATAAAAATTTATGAAAGGAATTGTTTTAGCAGGAGGTTCAGGCACAAGATTGCATCCACTTACACTGTCAATAAGTAAACAGCTAATGCCTGTGTATGACAAACCCATGATTTATTATCCTATTTCTACCTTAATTTCAGCAGGAATTAGAGAAATATTAATTATTTCTACACCACAAGATGTACCACTATTTCAAAAATTATTAGGAAATGGAAGTCAGATAGGTTGTCATTTTGAATATGAAGTACAAGAACACCCAAACGGATTGGCAGAAGCATTTATCATTGGCGAAAAATTTATTGGAAATGATAAAGTAGCATTAATTTTAGGAGATAATATTTTTTATGGAACAGGGTTGTCAAATTTATTAAAAGCAAATAACAATCCTACTGGTGGCATCGTATATGCATATCACGTAAACGACCCAGAGCGCTATGGTGTTGTTGAGTTTGATGAACACCAAAATGCGATTTCAATTGAAGAAAAACCAATAAAACCAAAATCAAGTTTTGCAGTTCCTGGAATTTACTTTTATGATAATTCTGTTGTAGAAATTGCAAAAAACATGCAACCTAGTGAGCGTGGAGAATTAGAAATCACAGATGTAAATAAAGCCTATTTAGAAGCAGGTAAATTGTCTGTAAGAATTTTAGACAGAGGAACCGCTTGGTTAGATACAGGTACTTTTAAATCGTTAATGCAAGCTAGCCAGTTTGTTGAAGTAATAGAAGAGCGACAAGGATTAAAAATAGGAGCCATAGAAGAAGCTGCTTTTAGAAGTGGATTCATTACCAAAAAACAATTACAAGAATTAGCAAAACCTTTATTAAAAAGTGGTTATGGTAAAAATTTAATGGAACTATAATGAAGGTAATTAAAACAGATTTAGACGATTGCTTTATTATAGAACCTACTTTTTTTAAAGATAAAAGAGGTTGTTTTTTATTAGAATTCAATAAAAAAGAATTTCAAGAAAAAACAAGATGTACAATAGATTTTGTATTAGGAAATCAATCAACATCAGAATACGGTGTTATAAGAGGGTTGCATTTACAAAAGGGCGAGTTTGTGCAAGCAAAATTAGTAAGAGCTATACAAGGGAAAATACTTGATGTTGTGGTAGATGTGAGAAAAAATTCCCCTACTTTTGGCAAACATTTTTCTGTTGAGTTATCTGGCGAAAATAATAAACAATTATTTGTTCCAAGAGGTTTTTTACATGGTTTTTCTGTGTTAGAAAACAATACGATTGTTTCTTATAAATGTGATAATTATTATCATGTAGAAGCAGAAGATGGTGTTATATACAATGATGTAGATTTAAAAATAGATTGGAAACTAGAACAAAAAGAGATTATTTTATCAGAAAAAGATAAGAATTTAAAAACGTTTAAAGAATTTATAGGATGAAAAAAAAAGCTCTAATTACAGGGATTACAGGACAAGATGGTTCCTATTTAACTGAACTTTTATTAGAAAAAGGATATGAAGTGCATGGTGTAAAAAGAAGAGCCTCAAGTTTTAATACCCAAAGAATAGACCATTTATATCAAGACCCACATATAGAAAATAGAAATCTATTTTTACATTATGGAGATATGACAGATACTTCTAATTTGATTCGGATTATTCAAGAAGTACAACCCGATGAAATCTATAATTTGGCAGCAATGAGCCATGTACATGTTTCTTTTGAAACACCAGAATATACGGCCAATGTAGATGGACTTGGAACTTTACGATTGTTAGAAGCTATTCGAATTTTGAATCTCGAAAAAAAGACAAAAATTTATCAGGCTTCTACTTCAGAATTGTATGGTAAAGTACAAGAAGTTCCTCAAACAGAGACAACTCCTTTTTATCCTAGAAGCCCTTATGGAGTTGCAAAAATGTACGCCTATTGGATTACTGTAAATTATAGAGAAGCCTACAATTTATTTGCTTGCAACGGTATTTTATTTAATCATGAATCGCCCATTAGAGGAGAAACATTTGTTACTAGAAAAATAACAAGAGCCGTTTCTAAAATAGCCTTAGGACTGCAAGAAAAAGTTCATCTTGGAAATTTGGATGCCAAAAGAGATTGGGGTCATGCAAAAGATTATGTACGTATGATGTGGATGATTTTGCAAACAGATACGCCAGAAGATTGGGTTATTGCCACAGGAACAACCACAAAGGTTAGAGATTTTGTAACAATGGCGTTTGCAGAAATAGGCATTGAGTTAGACTTTGCAGGAGAAGGAGAAAATGAAAAAGGATATATAAAATCTTGTTCTAATGACGAATATAATTTAGAAATTGGTAAAGAGGTTGTTTCCGTTGACTCACATTACTACAGACCCACAGAAGTAGATTTACTAATTGGCGATGCCACAAAAGCAAAAGAAAAACTAGGTTGGATTCCTGAATTTACCCTACAAGATTTGGTAAAAGATATGATGGAAAATGATGTGGACTTGATGAAAAAAGAACTATATCTTAAAAAAGGCGGACACTATATTTTAAACAATTATGAATAAAAACGATAAAATTTTTGTTGCAGGTCATAGAGGTTTAGTAGGAAGTGCCATTTTGAAAAACCTAAAAGAAAAAGGATTTACAGGCATTGTAACCAAAACACATACAAAATTAGATTTAACAAATCAGCAAGCAACGGCTGATTTTTTTGCTAATGAAAAACCAGATTATGTGTTTTTAGCTGCTGCAAAAGTTGGAGGAATTGTAGCTAACAACAAATATAGAGGCGATTTTATTTATCATAATTTAATGATTCAAAACAATGTAATTCATCAAAGTTATGTTTCTGGAGTTAAAAAATTATTATTTTTAGGAAGCACTTGTATTTATCCTAAAAATGCAACACAACCCATTAAAGAAGATTCTTTATTAACGGATGTTTTAGAATATACCAACGAGCCGTATGCCATTGCAAAAATTGCAGGAATTAAAATGTGCGAAAGTTATAATTTACAATATAACACCAATTTTATTTCTGTAATGCCCACCAATTTATATGGTCCAAATGATAATTTTGATTTAGAAAAATCGCATGTGTTGCCTGCACTAATACGTAAAATTCATTTAGCAAAATTATTAGAAGAAGGTAAAAAAGAAGCAGTTTTAAAAGAATTAAATGTTACCAATTTTGATGAAGCCGAAACTATTTTAACAAAATTTGGAATCACATCAAAATCTATTGAGATTTGGGGAACAGGAAATCCAAAACGTGAATTTTTATGGTCTGAAGATATGGCAGATGCCTGTGTACACATTATGCAAAATGTAGATTTTAAAGACCTAATTGACTCTCCCCTTTGGGGAGATGCCGAAGGCAGAGGGGATAAAGGCAGAGGGGAAATTAGAAATACACATATTAATATTGGTACAGGAGAGGATATTGCTATCAAAGATTTGGCAATCCTTATAAAAGAAGTTATAGGCTATAAAGGTGATTTTGTTTTTAATACTAAAAAACCCGATGGAACGATGCGCAAAGTTACGGATGTTACAAAATTGCATCATTTAGGATGGAAGCATTCTGTTGCCCTAGAAGAAGGAATTAGAAGGGCGTATGATTGGTATTTAAAATCTAAAAATTAATTTTTTTATCAACTTGTATCCTAGTAAAATCATGGATAAAATTTTAATACAGAGAAAGGAAAAAGAACCTCTATAAAAACTGAAAAACTATTTGTTTTGAGTATATTAAATACATTCATCGAATAGTTCTTATATTTACAACCCAAACATTAAAAAAGAATATCGAAATGGATTACGGAAAAGAGTTCGAAAAATACGCAACAAAGCATCACGGAATAAACAGTACATATTTAGGAAAAGTAACAAGTAGTTTAACGCCATATATTATGGAAGAAC
>JBMYWO010000086.1:0-8011 GCA_049607505.1 Polaribacter sp. | reverse complement strand
ACTCTTTTCCATGACGTGCTTTTACAATTTTTACAGTATCTTTTATCAGCGTCAATGTTTTTAAGCCTAAAAAATCCATTTTTAATAACCCCGCATTTTCTACTACGGAATTATCAAATTGGGTAACGTACATGTCTGAATCTTTTGCCAAAGCCACAGGCACAAAATTGGTAATATCATCGGGTGTAATAATCACTCCGCAAGCATGAATCCCCGTGTTTCTTAATGATCCTTCTAAAATGACAGCTTTGTTAATGGTTTCTGAATCCAATCCATTTCCTTTGGCTATGGTTTTTAATTCTTGTACCATTTTTTGTTCTTCGGTACGTAAACTGGCTACTTTCTGGTTGCTTTTTTCATCATTCCCAAAAATATTTTTTAGCTTAATATTCGGAATTAATTTAGCAATTTTATCGGCTTCAAAAAGCGGTAAATCTAGCACTCTGGCAGTATCTCTAATAGATGATTTTGCCGCCATAGTACCATAGGTAATAATCTGTGCCACTTGATTTGCACCATATTTATTGATAACATAATCCATAACACGACCACGACCTTCATCATCAAAATCAATGTCAATATCGGGCATAGAAATCCGCTCTGGATTTAAAAAACGCTCAAAAAGTAAATCGTATTTTATGGGGTCTATGTTGGTGATCCACAAACAATAGGCAACTACAGAACCTGCGGCAGAACCACGACCTGGCCCCACAGCAACATCCATATTTCTAGCTTCGCGAATAAAATCTTCAACAATTAAAAAATAGCCTGGATACCCTGTTTTTTCAATGACTGAAAGTTCAAAGTCAATACGTTCTTTGATTTCTTTTGAAATTTCTACATATCGTTTTTTTGCACCTTGGTAGGTTAAATGTTTTAAGTAATTATTCTCTCCACGTTTTCCTCCGTTTTCAGTGTCTTTTTTATCTTGAAATTCTTTTGGAATATCAAAAGCAGGCAATAATACATCACGTGCAAGGGTGAAAATTTCAACTTTATCTACAATTTCCTGAATGTTGATAATAGCTTCTGGAATGTCTGCAAAAAGCATTTTCATTTCTTCTGAAGACTTAAAATAGTATTCTTCATTTGGCAGTCCATATCTGTACCCACGCCCTTTTCCTTTTGGTGTAGCTTGTTTTTCGCCGTCTTTTACACACAATAAAATATCGTGTGCATTGGCATCTTCTTTTTCTAAATAAAAGGTATTGTTGGTGGCAACAATTTTAATAGTATGTTTTTTTGAAAATTTTAATAAGGTTTCGTTTACAATGTTTTCATCTTCTTGATTGTGGCGCATCAACTCAATATAAAAATCATCTTGAAATTCCTCTTTCCACCAAAGCAAGGCTTCTTCGGCTTGTTTTTCTCCTAAATTTAAAATTTTATTAGGCACTTCACCATATAAATTTCCTGTTAAAACAATAATATCTTCTTTATATTTTTTGATGATTTCTCTGTCAATTCTTGGTACATAATAAAATCCGTCCACAAAAGCAATGGATGACATTTTTGCTAAATTGTGATAGCCATTTTTGTTTTTTGCTAGCAAAACAATTTGATATCCATTGTCTTTTTTTGACTTGTCTTTGTGATTCTCACAGACATTAAATTCACACCCAACAATAGGTTTTATAGGAGTTTCTGCGGTTTTATTATAATTTAAAACAGTGCTTACAAAATGAAATGCCGCCATCATATTTCCAGTATCTGTCATAGCCACTGCAGGCATAGTATCTTTTGCTGTTGCTTTTACAATATTGCCAATTTGCATTGTAGATTGTAAGACAGAAAATTGGGTATGATTGTGTAAATGAGCAAATTGTACATCTTTTAATGTTGCTAAACCTTCTGAAGTGGTTTTGGTTGTTTCTACATCTTTTAGTTTTTCAAGACGTTTTCTAATTTTTTTACTTTCTTTCTTTAGATTGATGTGTTTTAAACCAACAAGTTGAATGGGTTTTGGGTTGGTTTCTGAAAAATTTTGAAAGTAATTTTCATCAACATCTAATTGTTCTTTGGTAAATTCTTGCAGACGAATTAATTCTAAAAAACAACGGGTGGTTGCCTCTACATCTGCGGTGGCGTTATGTGCTTCTTCAAATGCTTTTCCAAATAAATGTTTATGCAGTTCTGTTAATGTGGGTAGTTTGAATTTCCCTCCTTTTCCTCCAGGAAGTTGACACATTAATGCGGTTTTTTCTGTACACGTATCTAAAATTGGGAGGGAAGTTAGATGATTCTGAATACTCAATCTATGAAATTCGCAACCCACAATATTAATGTCGAAACCAACATTTTGACCTACAATAAATTTGGTTTTTTGAAGTGCTTCATTAAAAAGTTGCAATCCTTCTTCTAAAAATATTCCTTGTTCTTGCGCTAATTCTGTAGAAATCCCATGAACTTTTTCTGCATCATAGGGAATGTTGAATCCTTTGGGTTGAATGAGGAAATCGTTATGCTCAATTAAGTTTCCCATTTCATCATGCAATTGCCATGCAATTTGAATACATCTTGGCCAATTATCTGTGTTTGTGATTGGTGCATTCCAACTTTTGGGCAAACCTGTGGTTTCTGTATCGAAAATTAAGTACATTATTATGTATAAGTGTTGAAGTGTATAACTGTTTAATGGTGTTGTAAAAATAGGTTTTTTTGATAGATTGTAAAGCTAGAAGTTATTAACTATTGTTGATTGCGTATGAGTAAGCGCGTTAGGGATTGCAGTGGAAATCCTTTTGTGAGGCACGAGCAAAAGATTGTAACGAAAAGCCCGCTCGAACGCCATAAAAATATATATAAATAGTTCATTTATTTTACTTTTGGAGGTGCAAAACTTGAGTAAATTAGAACTCTATTCACGTATTGAAGTTCTGGGATATTATTTTGACAAGGCTCGTTTTATTCGGTTTAAAGATTAGAAACGCTACCTTTGTGCAAATTTTATACCGTGTCAACTTTTAATGATTTAGATTTATCAAAACAGCTACAATATGCCATAGATGATGTAGGTTTTGTGCGTCCAACACCTATTCAGCAACAAGCATTTTCGGTAGTGCGATCGGGTAAAGATGTTGTGGGCATTGCACAAACGGGTACAGGTAAAACGTTTGCCTATATGTTGCCAATTCTTCGTGATTTAAAATTCTTAAAAACGAAACATCCTAGAGTTTTAATTTTAGTGCCTACAAGAGAATTGGTGTTACAAGTTGTAGATGAAATAGAAAAATTAGCCAAATATATCAATGTTCGTGTTTTAGGAGTTTATGGAGGTACCAACATTAATACGCAAAAACAAGCCATTCTACAAGGTCAAGATATTATTGTAGCAACTCCAGGAAGATTGTATGACTTGGCGTTAAGTACCATTTTAAAGCTGAAAACAATTCAGAAATTGGTGATTGACGAAGTGGATGTGATGTTAGATTTAGGTTTCCGATTTCAATTGTTAAATATTTTTGACATCTTGCCAAAAAGAAGACAAAACGTACTGTTTTCTGCAACCATGACCAATGATGTAGATGGGTTGATTAATGATTTTTTCAAAAATCCAACAAAAATTTCCATTGCCGTTAGCGGAACTCCATTAGAGAATATAGAACAGGTTTCTTATAATGTTCCTAATTTTTTTACGAAAGTAAATTTACTACACCATTTACTTCTTGATAAACAACACTTTAGCAAAGTGTTGATTTTTGTTGCATTCAAAAGAACTGCTGATTTATTGTTTACTCAATTAGAAGAAGTATTTGGTAGCGAAACTTGTGTAATTCATTCTAATAAGACTCAAAATTATAGAATTCGTTCTATTAAACAATTTGACGAAGGAAACAATCGAATTTTAGTGGCTACAGACGTTATGGCACGTGGTTTAGATTTTGATGAGGTTTCGCATGTTATCAATTTTGACACTCCAAACTTTCCTGAAAATTACATGCACAGAATTGGTAGAACAGGAAGGGCAGAAAGATTAGGAAAAACCATTCTCTTTTCAACAGAAAAAGAACAGAAAGCTAAAAACAAGATAGAAGCATTGATGGAAACTAAAATTCCTGTTTTAGAAATTCCAAAAGAAGTAGAAATTTCCAAACAACTGACAGAAGATGAACGCCCTAAAGAAGAAAGGGAACAATCAAAAAACAGAAAGCGTTTAGAATATGTTCCAGGACCTGCATTTCATGAGAAAAGCAAAAAAAATAGTAAAACAAACCAAGGAGGTTCTTATAGAAGGGAAATTGCTAAAAAGTATAAGAAGCCAAAAACTCGTGGTGATAAAAACTATAATAAGCGTACTAAAAGAAAGTAAGGGAAATTTTTATCAAAAAAAAGTATTTTCCAAAAGTATTAATTACAATATTAACAATAAATGGAATGCAATTTTAAAAAAGTAACAAATAGCTACTGTTTTTTAAAAAAAACCTTTAGCTTTGTTAACTTGTAAACTCAATAAAAATCACTCCTTTAAATCAATTTACCTATGAACAAAAAATAATATTAATGATTGTTTGTCTCCTTTTGACAGGAATACAAACAGCTTTTTCTCAACAGATAAAAAATGAACCCCAGAAACCTTATTATATAGGAGTTCCTTCAAAAATAGAACGAGTTTCTTCTATTGCTTCAAGAATGAACAATTTAGTAAGACCAGATTTAAACACTCCAACAGAAATGTTGGATAGAAGATCTTCTAAATATGATATCGTTATAGGCAAAGGCTCTGAAGGTGATGATGCCCTTGCTAAATATGATGATGACGCTAAAAATAGCATTCCTACAAGAGCCCCTGAACTTGTTTTTGAAACAGGTGCTTCAAGTTCTCAACCTACAGATCCAGCAGGAGCAGTGGGGCCAAATCATTATATATCAGTAATTAATACTGCTTTTCAAATTTTTGATAAAAGTGGTAACTCTTTAACGGGTGGTTTGATATCTCCTAATCCTACAATATTCCCATCAGGAGGATGCTGTGATTTAACGGCAAGCTATGATAATTTAGCAGACAGATGGGTGCTTAGTTTTCTTGGAGGTGGTGTACAAGTAGCCGTTTCTGATGGCCCTGATCCAGTAAATGACGGTTGGACAGTATATACGCATAGTGCTGTAGCTGATTATCAAAAATTATCAGTTTGGAGAGATGGGTATTATATGACAGAAAATACGGGTAGCGGAAATAAATTACACGTTTTTGAAAGAAGTGCTATGATAGATGCTGCATCTGCTGGAACAACGCCACAAATACTATCGTTTTCTATGCCAGGACTTGTTACAAGTGGTTTTCACAGTTTTCAAGTACTAAATATTAGTGATGATAATTGGCCAACATCTGGAGGTGCAACGGCAATGTATATGCAAGATGATGCTTGGGGTGGAGTAAGTTCTGATCATATAAAATTATGGACGATTGATATGGACTGGGCAACACCTGGAAATTCAGTAGTTTCTGCTGCCACTGAAATGCCTGTTACAGAATTTGTAAGTGTGTTTGACGGCGGTAGTTTTGTAAATCTTCCGCAACCTAATGGTGGCGCGTCAATAGATGCCTTACAAGCAACTGTAATGAACCAAGCTCAATATAGAAAATTTCCAACCTACAATTCTGCACTCTTTAACTTTGTCGTAGATATAGATGGAAGCTCTAATAAGCAAGCAGGTGTTCGATGGTATGAACTTCGTCAAACTGCAGATGGGCAACCTTGGACAATTCATCAAGAAGGAACTTACACAGCACCAGATAATAGACATGCTTGGAATGCAAGTTTAATCATGGACTCTTTTGGAAATATCGGTATGGGATATACAGGAATGTCTAGCCCAAATAGTTCAGATCAAACAGTAAGAGTTGGATCTTATTACACAGGTCGTTTGTCAACAGACCCTTTAAATACGATGACACTTGCTGAAGGGACTATTATGGCAGGAGATGCTAACATCCCAGGGACACGTTATGGAGATTATAGCAAAATAGATATAGACCCAGAGAATGATAAAAAATTCTGGTTTGTCAACGAAGTAATGTCTGGAGGTAGAAAAAATGTTGCAGGTGTTTTTCAAATAGCCCCAAATTTTGCTAACGATATTGGTATTATAAGTATTGATAGCCCTAATACAGGAATACTTACAGGTACAGAATCTGTTACGGTTACTATCCGTAATTTTGGATTAAATATCGCTTCTGGATTTGATGTTACCTATCAAATAAATGGAGGTGCTACAGTTACTGAAACCTATTCAGGAAGTATTGCTTCTAATGAATCTGCACAATATACATTTACAACCACAGCAGATTTATCTACTGAAGGGCAAACCTATACTATTGTAGCATCCACCGCTTTAACAGGTGATGAAGATACTAGTAGTGATTCCGTAAGTGAAGCCGTTACTCATGAATTGGCTAAAGATTTAGGGATAACAGCAATTACATCCCCAAATAGTGGAGAAACTCTAGGAAATGAAGCAGTTACAGTAACCATAGAAAATTTTGGAGCAGCCACTCAATCAAACTTTAATGTATCGTATGCAATTAATGGAGGTACTGCTGTTACTGAAAATGTTGCAGCCTCTTTGGCACCTACTAGTACAATGTCTTATACCTTTACTACACCTGGAAATTTTTCTACAGATGGAGCTTATACAATTGCAGCACAAACACTATTAAATGGAGATGCTAATTCATCTAATAATGCTATTCAAAGAAGCATTGCAAATTTTGCTTGTAATAATGATGCAAATGCAACAAATATGAGTGTTGGACCCGATAGCGGAACCGTTACAGAATCTGTTATTACCATTACAGATAACAATGTAATTAGCGATGTTAATGTTACATTAAATATAAATCACACTTTTAATGCAGATTTAGATGTTAAGTTAATAGGGCCCGATGGTACAGAAGTCATTTTATTTGAAGATAGAGGTGGTGCTGGCGATAACTTTACAAATACTACATTAGATGATGCAGCAGCAAATGCTATCAATACAGGCTCCGCTCCTTTTACAGGAACTTTTAGACCACAAGGAAATTTAAGTGATTTTAATGGATTGCAATCCGCTGGAAATTGGACACTATCTATTACTGATGATAGCATTGGAGATGGAGGAGAATTAGTAGATTGGTCTATTAAGATTTGTCAAAACTTTGCTCTTTCCGTAACGGATAATGAACTAGAGGGTAGCTTTAGAATCTTAAATACAGGAAACAATCAATACGTTATTAGTTTAACAAATGCTACTTTAGTTGAAGATTTAGACCTAGATATTTATAATATGGCAGGTCAGAAATTATTGTGGAAAACGTTAGAAAATAATGCTGGAAACTATTCATATAATCTGAATATGTCGTATGCTTCCACAGGGGTTTATTTGCTTAGATTAGGAAATAATAAAAAAGCAACGGTTAAACGTTTTGTTGTAGAATAATAAAACACTAACACTCTCAAAACAGTAATGCTAACAAAGATTTTGTAGCATTATTGAAAATAGAAATAACGCTACTACGGTTGCGTTATTTTTATTTTACGAGTTTTTAAATTTAGTATCTTTGTTTTTGTGAGTTCAATTTTAAATTCTTAATCATTAAAAATGAAAAAAATTAGCATTCAGAACCACTAGAAAAACAACCAATCTATATGAAATTATTAGAAAATAAATCAGCAATTATAACAGGAGCTACAAGAGGAATAGGACGTGGAATTGCCATTGAATTTGCAAAACAAGGTGCTCATGTTGCTTTTACATACAGTTCCTCTGTAGATGCAGCAATAGCTTTAGAAAACGAATTAAAAACATTGGGCGTTAATGCCAAAGGATATCAATCGAATGCAGCAAATTTTGAGGCAGCACAAGAACTAGCAAAAGAAGTTTTGGCGACATTCGGTACTATTGATATTTTGGTAAACAATGCAGGAATAACCAAAGACAATTTATTAATGCGAATCTCTGAAGATGATTTTGACAAAGTCATTGAAGTCAATCTTAAATCAGTTTTCAACCTTACCAAAGCAGTCATTCG
>JBMYWO010000085.1:0-8035 GCA_049607505.1 Polaribacter sp. | reverse complement strand
GCAAAGTTAGGTATAGAAACTACGGATATTAGTAAGGAAAAAATCACTCAAATTCTTGAAGATAAAAAAGTAGCTACAACAACAATCAACCAATTTATTGAGGTGTTAAAGAGTTCAGATTTTGCACGTTATACACCCACAACAAATACGCAAATGAATGAGGAATTTGAACGTGCAAAGCAGGTACTTGTAGCATTGGACAAACAGTTTTAATTGAAGTTGTCATTCCTGCGGACTTGTGCTGAACTTGATCCAGTAAGGCAAGAATCTAATATTATGAGAATAAAAAGTAGGCTCTATGTTTGTTTATAGTAGCAGTGTAAAAAAGGCTATGTTTTTTAAACATTGCTTTTTGTTTGACAGTGTGTTTATCTAGCCGTCCTATTTCCGCTCTGTTTGTCTCCCTGTAAGGGACTCACAAAAGAGTAAGCACATAATAGTAGGGACGCTTACAGCGTGACAAACTGGACGTGACAAACTGGGTGGGAAAATAAGAGGCTTTAAATGGGTTTACCCATTCCAAACAACATAAACCCAAAAAGTATAATAAATAGACAAAACATACATCTTTAATTTATGAGCATAAAAACTTTTATTTTATTATTCATTACCAATGCTGTTTTTTCTCAAACAGCAGATAGTCTGTTTGTTATGGCGAATAATTTCTACAAGGAAGGCAATATTGAACAAGCAATTGAAACCTACAGAAAGATTGAATCTCAAAATTTAGTTTCATCAGAATTATATTATAATTTAGGAAATTGTTATTATAAATTGAATAAAGTAGGTTCTTCAATTTATAATTATGAAAAAGCATTGCAGATAGATCCTTTGCATAAAGATGTACAGAATAATTTAGTCTTTGCAAAACGCTTGGCGTTAGATAATATAGAGGAAGTTCCTAAATCATTCTTACAAAAATTCAATAAAAATTATTTGCAAAAACTCTCTTATAATGAATGGGCAGTGGTGGTGGTTTTCTTTTCTTTTTTAGGTTCTATCTTGTTTTTGTTATTTTATTTTTCTGATATTCCCGCTAAAAAACGATTGTATTTTGTAACAAGTATTGTAAGTTTTTTGCTATTAATTGTATCAATATTTATTACCTACAACCAACATAATATTTCAAAAAACACCATTGAAGCCATTATATTTGCAGAAAAAACGGAAATAAAAAACGCACCAACGTTAAACTCTGAAGACATTTTTACACTTCACGAAGGGGCAAAAGTTTTTGTTTTAGATGCCGTAGATAATTGGAAAAAGATTAAATTAGCAGACGGAAAAATTGGTTGGATACTTACTGATAATCTTAAAGAATTATAATTGATTACATTGTTTAAACATAGGGCTTTTAAATATTTGCTTTTAGTGATTTTATCATTAAAAATAACTTCTTTTGTGTATGAAAATTTTTCATATTTAAACCATTCAGAAACAATATCTTATATCATAGATTTTGGTGAAAGCGAAAATGAAGAGAAAAAAGAGTTGGATGAAAATGAAAAAATTCATCAATTCATCAATGCTTCTAACCTTAAATTAATCGAGCACATTAATAGCAATCCATTTACAGGTTTTTCAGAATTACGAAATTTGTATTTTGAGTATATAACTCCACCTCCAGAATTGGCTTAAAAAATCAGTTCAAAAACACAATTTTAATTTTTTAACCTATACCTTATTGTTTGATAGGATAAGGTAAAAAACATATATATGAAAAATTTATTTTCAAATTTTAAAGGGGATGCTTTTGGCGGAATTACCGCTGGTATTGTAGCACTTCCGTTAGCATTAGCTTTTGGGGTATCTTCTGGTTTAGGACCAAGTGCAGGTTTGTATGGTGCTATTTTTATTAGCTTTTTTGCAGCACTTTTTGGCGGAACAAACACACAAATTTCTGGGCCCACTGCACCCATGACCGCAGTGAGCATGGTAGTTATTGCAGGAATTATTGCCGTAAATGATGGCGATGTTTCCAAAGCTTTACCTGCAATTTTGACTGTATTTCTATTGGCAGGATTGTTCCAAATTGGTTTAGGAGCTATTGGTTTAGGAAAATATATTAGATACATTCCCTATCCTGTAGTTTCTGGTTTTATGACCGCTATTGGAGTCATTATTTTATTAACCCAAATACTTCCTTCATTAGGATATTATCCAAAAGAGGATACAGAATTTGTTCAGCAATTTAAGCCCCAGGCAGAAGAAGTGATTTTAGAGAATATTCTAAAAGAAGAAGCTAAAGAGGGAATTTTAGTTTTAGAAGATTTTAGCAAAACAATAGAAAGAGGGAGTCAAATAACACCTGCTCAAATAGAAAAAGAATCACAAACACTAGCGGCTAAAGAAACCTCTGGTGCTTTGGGGGCTATTAAAGCATTTCCAAGAGCCATAAAAAATATTAATTGGTTAGAACTTTTGCTCGCATTGGGTACCATTGTAATTATTTATGGTTTCAAACGGATTACCACAAAAATACCTAGCACACTTGTAGCATTAGTGGTGATGTCTGCAATAGCAATGGGCTTTTCACTTGGCTATAAACCTATTGAACGAATTCCAGAAGGATTGCCCATACCCAATTTAGATATTATTACAGATTTTAAATTAAGCACAATAACTCCTTATATTTTTACGGCATTAACCTTAGCTTTATTAGGTGCAATAGATTCACTCTTAACAAGTGTTGTAGCTGATAATATGACCAAAACCAAACACAAACCGAATAAAGAATTGGTAGGGCAAGGAATTGGGAATAGTATTGCCGCAATATTTGGCGGTATTCCTGGTGCAGGAGCCACTATTAGAACCGTAGTAAATATAAATTCTGGCGGTAAAACCAAACTTTCTGGTATGCTTGCAGGACTCTTATTATTAAGTATTTTATTAATTCCTGGGCTTCCAAATTTAGCCTCTCAAATACCAGCAGCTGTTTTAGCAGGAATATTAATTACTGTAGGTATTGGAGTGATGGATTATAAAGGCTTAAAAGCAATACCAAGTTTACCAAGAGATATAAAATTAGGCCCTATAAAATTAAGTTCAGAAGTATTGATTATGTTGATAGTTTTAGTACTTTCTACTTTTTGGAACTTGGTGTATGCAGTAGGAATTGGTTTGGTAATTGCATCTTTGATGTTTATGAAAAAGATTGGGGATTTAACCGCAGAACGTTCGGACGTTAAACCTTTAAAAGAAGAAGCTTGGGCAGATGAAAAAGATTTTCCAAAAAATTTAAAAGAAGAGGTGTTTATCAAACATATAAAAGGTCCATTATTTTTTGGTTCTACAAGCGATTTTCAACAACTTGCAGCACAAATTCCGTCAACAGCAAAAACTGTGATTATGCGTTTGGGAAGGATGCAATATATGGATCAATCAGGATTGTATGCCATGGAAGATATGCTACAAGATTTAAAGACAAAAGATGTAGAAGTTTTATTTGTTGATTTATTAGATCAACCTAAATATATGATGGAACGAATTGACATCATTCCAGATTTTATTCCAAAAGAACACATCTTTAAATCATTTAATGATTGTGTAGATTGGGTAAAAGAAAATGTAAAAGACACTAACTAAAAACATAAAAAAATGAGAAATACAGCCATTACTAAAGAAGTTCAAGAAGGTTTAACACCAAATGCGGTTTTAGAAGACTTGCTTGATGGAAACAGACGATTTACAAACAATTCATTAGAAAAAGTAGTCCATTTAGATTTGGTAAAACAAACTATTTCTGGACAATATCCGAAGGCAGTTGTGCTATCTTGTATCGATTCGCGGGTTCCCGTAGAACAGGTTTTTGACCAAGCCGTTGGAGACATTTTTGTAGCCAGAGTTGCAGGTAATTTTGAAAACACAGACATTTTAGGAAGCCTAGAATACTCATGTGCGGTTGCAGGAAGTAAGCTAATTTTTGTGTTAGGTCACGAAAGTTGTGGTGCTGTAAAAGCAGCTTGCGATGGGGTAGAGTTAGGAAATATTACAGCCATGTTAGACAACATTATGCCAGCAGTAGAAAAATCTTCTGAAGAAGTAGCAGGAGAAAAAAACTCATCTAACAAAGAATTTGTTGCGAAAACGGTAGAAAATAATGTCTTATTAACTATAGATAGAATCCGTGAAAAAAGTAGCATTTTAGCAGATTTAGAAAACAAAGGAGAAATCAAAATTGTAGGAGGCGTTTATTCTTTGCAAACTGGTGAAGTAACAGTTAGATTATAAATGTTTTTTTTTACCTTC
This sequence comes from Polaribacter sp., assembly GCA_049607505.1. GTDB lineage: Bacteria > Bacteroidota > Bacteroidia > Flavobacteriales > Flavobacteriaceae > Polaribacter. Next base: position 3,787 of record JBMYWO010000085.1, on the reverse strand, counting down.
TAAATGATGTTTAATGTTTTCTAAAGTTAGTTTTAAGGTTTGAAAAGTTTTTATTTTATCCGTAATTTTCTCGTTATTAAATAATGGTAATCCTAATCCTCCTTTTTTTAATTTTTTGAAAAATGATAAATATTTATTTGCTAGTTCTATTTCCAATGAAATTATTTTAAGAAAGTCATTTTTTAATAAAAGATAAACTTCATTAACTTCATGACTATATGAAAGAGTATTTTTCGTGATAGGATTGTTAAGTGTATTTTCTAATAGTTCTAAAGGTGGATTAGGACCAACATTAAAGAACTGATTGATTTTATTTCTAGCTTCCAATCTAGTTTTTACTCCTAATTTCTTGTAAAATTTAGCTTCTATTGATTGAGCTCTTGTTATAGTTTGTTTACTAGCTTCCATAAAAACTTTTAAACTACTTTCAAATTCATCGTTTATTTTTGATAAATTATCAAAAATATCTATTAATGGTTTTAGTTTAGATGTAAAAATTTTTATTGAACCATTTAAAATAATACTCTGTGATTCAGGCAATCCCACAATTTTACTTGTCACATAAGAATCCTTAAAGGAAGAATAACTTTTTTTAAATTTTTTAAAATTTTCTGGCATATTATAATTACCACGTGTAATAGCTACTTTATCAATTTTTATAGTTTGAGCCGAAACAGTTTGATTTATAATAGAATGTGCAACAGAAGTAATCGGATTAGATTTTAGAAAACCACTAACAATTGGATTTTTAACAATATTTCTAATTATATTTCTAAATCTATTTTTCCTGTTTTTTAATGTTGATTCTTTTTCGTTCTCACTAATTTTGGTTATTTGGTTTATTAAGGTATTTTCAGTTACCTTCATTATTTCATCTACAAAATCAAATCCGAAAACTTTTTCCGCATCAGTGAAATTATTGACTTTAGTAATTTCATTATGTAATTTTATGGTTGTCTTTAAAACTTTCTGGTAATTTGCAGAACTAGATATTACATCAGTTTTATCTAAAGCTTCTCTAATAGAGGATTCCATTTTATCAAATGATGATTTTGAAATTAAGAACAGTTTTGATTCTATTTTACTCCTTTTCTGTTCTATTTCTAAATACTGAATTTTCAGATAATCTCTGTCTTTTTCAAGTTTACCAACACTTATCTGTAATTTTTTAAACTGGGCCTCACTTATTTGAGATTGTAAACTATTTATAGATATAAGATACAATAAACTAAAAATTATTGACTGTTTCATTTATTTATAATTTGTAACTAATTAAAAAAACAATTTACGAAATTATAATCATTTCGCTGTGTATCTAAAAATTAGATGTTTCATTGTTGATAACCTAAAAGGTTAAGTTGTTGGATTTCAATTAACAATTAGGTTATATTTTAAAACTCATTTTTTAAATATACTTCAAGTATTTAATTCTTTGAATTTTTCTTCTTTAAATTTTTGCTAGTGGATTTAAATGGTTTAGTAGTATGTAAGAATTCTTGACTTAATAGTATGTTCCATATACAAATATACTCTATTTCAACCAATCCAATCTTCTGTCAAAATTTGCAATCCTAACTAAAGTTTAAAAATTTATACCGTGGTAAAAGCAAAAATAAATTTATTAAATTATCCGAAAACCTATTTGTTTTTAGTATAAGTAGTTTTTTTAGCATCAAACTTATCTACTTCCACATCCTTTATAATAGAAGGAAAAATAGTTGGAGCTATTTTTTTTACGGGTTTATACAATAAAGATTCCTCTAAAGTTTCTTTTTTTATAAACGGAATCGTGTCATTTGCCTTGCTAAAAAAGATAAAAATAACACTTAAAATTAAGCCTATTTTTAAGGCTCCAAAAACGCCTCCAAGTATCTTATTAATAATTCCTAAAGAAGCAAAATTTGCTAATTTGGTAAATGCTTTTCCTAACAATGCGATAATAATAATGATAACTATAAATGTTCCAGCAAAAGCGGCTAAAGAAATATATTCTTCACTCCAAGAAACAGATTCCTTTAAAAAATCGCCAATAAAATATGAAAAATGAATAGCACCATACACACCACCCACCAAAGCCACTAAAGAAGCAACTTCAACAAACAATCCTTTCATTAAACCTCTAACAAAACCAAATAACAATAAAGCTGCAATAATGATATCAAAAACATTCATTTCTTAAATTTATTCAAACCTACATCTTTTTTTTATAATTTAAAAATGGCGTTTGTATCTTTGTTTTTTTAAATAACGATATGTCAAAAAATAATGTTCTTAAAGAAAAATGGGAATCTCTTGTTATAAAACTAACCGAGCAATTTGCAGAAGGAGATACTTTACAGTTAGACGGAATTATCTATCTAATTGGCGTGCAAGAATTAGGACAAGGACATAGAACATTTAAAAAAGATGAAAAAGTAAATTTGATGCACATTGCTATATGCAAATTGTTAGAATCCTATGGCTATTATGAATTCGATTTTTTTGATGATGATGGCTGGCCACATTATAAAACTCTTACAGAATTACCAAATTTAAAACCTGGTGAACAAACTGTTTTAATGAAAGAAGCCATTATACATTATTTCGAAAAGCTAAACTATTTTGAAAATTAGCGAACACTCAAATCAACATAATTTTAATGAATGGTCGTAATTACAAGGGAGCATGCTCCCTTGCTTAAAAATTATTTAAAAACAATTAAAATGAAAATTCATATTCCAACTATTTTATGTTTCTTATTAATATTTAATTATGCCAATGCAACTGATATTTGGGGGCCAACAGGTCATAGAGCAACAGGTAAAATAGCAGAAAAACATTTGACAAAAAAAGCAAAAAGAAAAATTGATAAATTACTAAAAGGTGAAAGTTTAGCTTTTGTATCTACCTATGCAGACCAGATAAAATCTGATAGAAAATACAATAAATTCTATCCTTGGCATTATGTCAATTTTCCTTTAGATGGAAATTATGAAGACTCAAAGAAAAATCCGAAAGGAGATATTATTAAAGGAATTTCTTATTGTGTAAAAGTGTTAAAAAACAAAGAAAGTTTCGAAAAAGATAAAGTCTTTTATTTAAAAATGTTAGTACATTTAATAGGCGATTTGCATCAACCAATGCATATTGGTCAAGCAGAAGATAAGGGAGGAAATACCATTCAACTTCAATGGTTTAAAAGAGGAACAAACCTGCATAGAGTTTGGGACGAAAACATCATTGAACAATGGAAAATGAGTTATATAGAATTGGCAAATAACACCAAGAATTTATCTAAAAATCAAATAAAAGCAATTGAAAAAGGAACTGTTTTAGATTGGGTATATGAAACACATAAAATTACTAAAAAAGTATATACATCTGTAAAAGTAGGAGAGAATTTACGTTATAGATATTCGTATGTGTATTTTCCTGTTGTCAGAGAACAATTGCAAAAAGGAGGTATTCGACTGGCAAAAATCTTAAACGATATTTTTGGTTAAGGGAGTAGGAAATAATTAAGATACCCAAAATAAAGCCGTAAAGATGAGGAAGTTATTTATTCTCTAAAACCTAAAAAATCAAATTTGTTTAACCTATGTTGTACCTGAAAGAAAAAAGCCGAGACATACATCTCGGCTTTTCCGTACTGAAGGCGGGACTTGAACCCGCACGGACATTACTGTCCACTGGATTTTAAGTCCAGCGTGTCTACCAATTCCACCACTTCAGCATTGGTATTTTATAAAAAATAGAGCGAAAGACGGGATTTGAACCCGCGACCCTCACCTTGGCAAGGTGATGCTCT
>JBMYWO010000084.1:0-8087 GCA_049607505.1 Polaribacter sp. | reverse complement strand
AAACTAATTTTTATACCTATGATGTTGATTTGAGGCTTGTTGAACTGGAAATAACGAGACTGTAAACAGAACTCTGTTTACAGTCTCAAAATTAAACTTTGTGTAAACTAATAGTATGAGAGGACAGTTCTGCAACTGTCAACTGAATACTGCAACTGTCAACTGAATACTGCAACTGTCAACTGAATACTGCAACTGCCAACTGAAATACTGTAAACTATTTAATACCTATAATGTTCTGGCTTATAAGGCCCATCAACAGTTACACCAATATAAGACGCTTGTTCTTCACGTAGTTCTGTTAGTTCTACCCCTATTTTTTCCAAGTGTAATTTTGCTACTTTTTCATCTAAATGTTTTGGCAACATATACACTTCGTTTTCATAAGCATCTCTATTTGTCCACAATTCTATTTGTGCCAAGGTTTGATTTGTAAATGAATTAGACATCACAAAACTTGGATGACCCGTTGCACATCCTAAATTTACCAAACGCCCTTCAGCCAAAATGATAATATCATTTCCGTTTACATTGTATTTATCTACTTGAGGTTTGATAGTGTCTTTCGTATTTCCGTGGTTTTCATTTAACCAAGCCATATCAATTTCATTATCAAAATGCCCAATATTACATACAATTACTTTGTCTTTCATTACTTCGAAATGACGTCCTTGAATGATGTCTTTATTTCCAGTAGTAGTAATAATAATATCAGAATTACCCACAACCGTTTCTAATTTTTTCACTTCAAAACCATCCATAGCCGCTTGCAATGCACAAATTGGATCGATTTCTGTAACAGTAACAATGGCGCCTGCGCCTTTAAAAGAAGCTGCTGTTCCTTTACCAACATCACCATAACCACAAACAGTTACACGTTTTCCTGCTAGCATAATATCTGTTGCTCTACGGATTGCATCTACTGCAGATTCTTTACATCCGTACTTATTATCAAATTTAGATTTGGTTACAGAATCGTTTACATTGATTGCTGGCATTGGTAACGTTCCCGCTTTTACCCTATCATATAAACGGTGAACTCCCGTAGTCGTTTCTTCTGACAAACCATTAATTCCTGCTGCTAACTCTGGATATTTATCCAAAACCATATTGGTCAAATCGCCACCATCGTCTAAAATTAAATTCAATGGTTTTCTTTCTTCGCCAAAAAATAAGGTTTGCTCTATACACCAATCAAACTCTTCTTCTGTCATATCTTTCCAAGCATACACAGGGGTTCCAACAGCAGCAATAGCAGCAGCAGCTTGGTCTTGGGTTGAAAAAATATTGCAAGAACTCCAAGTAACTTCTGCACCTAAGGCTTGTAAAGTTTCAATTAAAACTGCCGTTTGAATAGTCATGTGTAAGCATCCTGCAATTCTAGCTCCTTTTAATGGTTGTTCGTCTTTATATTCTTTTCTTAAAGACATTAATCCTGGCATTTCTGCTTCTGCCAACTCAATTTCTTTTCTACCCCAATTGGCTAAAGAAATATCTTTTACCTTAAAAGGTACGTAAGTGGTGGTTTTTGTAGTCATATTTTGTATATTTATATTCTATATTAATTTTGCGATTGCAAAGGTACAATATCCATTTTTAAAAATTATGCCTCTTTACAAAAGTTTAACGATTGGTAAAAACATTAGAGTTCTGATTTGGAAGATTACCGAGTCTTTTGATAAATTGAATACACCAATTTTTCTTAAGAATGATAGCCAAGCTAGATTAGATAATATGAAATCTGAATTGCATCAAAGAGGATTTTTAAGCGTACGTCATTTACTAAAAGAAGTGGGGTATTCTGATGCTGATTTGTTTTATGACGAATATGGGAAACCTTTTTTAAAAGACGGAAAACATATTTCAATTACACATTCTTTTATTTTTTCTGGATTGATTATTTCTGATGACAGGCCTGTTGGAATTGACATTGAAAAACAACGTGATAAAATTTTAAAAATTGCGCATAAGTTTACACCCATTGAAGAATATAAAACTATAGCAAATGCGGATGCTTTAATTAGCAAACTAACCATTGTTTGGGGAGCAAAAGAAAGTTTATATAAAATTTACGGAAAGAAAAAACTATTATTCTTACATCATATCTATATTGAAGATTTTGAATTTGATGATGCTAAAACTATTGGACAAATTCGTTATAAAAATACGGTTTCTAATTATGATATTTACTTTTTAGAGTTTGAAGGGTTTACTTGTGTGTATGCTTTTTAGTTTTTACATATTTTAAATTCTTCTGTACAAAATACGCTTTTGGTTTTTATGATTTTTATAAATTTGCCCTTTTTGAAGAAGCAAATCTATCTTGTTTATAGTAGTATTGCAAAAAGTTCTAAAACTATGTTTATCCAAAACATTGCTTTGTTATCTACCAATTATTGTCTCCGCCTTGTTTGTCTCCCTGAAAGGGTCTTATGCAAAGCGCGAATCAGTATGTGAGACCCTTTCAGGGAGACAAACAAAACGGAAAGACAAATGAATAGGAATAAAATAGCATGAAAAAGCAAGTTTTAAATAAGAAAAATGTATCATCAATTCATTGATAACATTATCAAAATCATTGACCATAAATATAAAAAATGAACTATTACAGTCTAAACAATATATCACCAAAAGTATCATTCAGAAATGCGGTTGTCAACGGAATTGCGCCAGACAGAGGTTTGTATTTTCCAGAAACCATTACCTCACTTTCGGATGATTTTATCAAGAATATTTCAAAATATTCCAATCAAGAAATTGCTTTTGAAGTGATACAACAATTTGTAGGTAATGAGATTCCTAGGTCAATAGTAAAAGAAATTATTGTCGAAACCGTTTCTTTTGATTTTCCAATAGTTCCTATTGATGATTCTATTGCTTCTTTAGAACTTTTTCATGGACCCACAATGGCTTTTAAAGATGTTGGCGCAAAATTTATGGCGAAATGTTTGGAGTATTTTAATCAGAATAATGAAGATAATATAACCGTTTTAGTAGCTACTTCTGGAGATACAGGAGGCGCAGTTGCCAACGGTTTTTTAGAAGCAAAAGGTGTGGACGTTGTTATTCTATACCCTTCGGGAAAGGTGAGCGAAATACAAGAAAAACAGCTAACTACATTAGGAAAAAACATTACCGCCCTAGAGGTTGACGGTGTTTTTGACGATTGTCAAGAAATGGTAAAAACAGCTTTTTTAGATTCGGATATTACAAAAACGCTTACTTCTGCAAACTCTATTAATGTGGCGCGTTGGTTACCACAAATGTTCTATTTTTTCTTTGCCTATAAAGAATTGCATTCACAAAACAAAGAGATTGTTTTTTCTGTTCCAAGCGGAAATTTTGGAAATATTTGTGCGGGAATTATGGCTCAAAAATTAGGGTTGCCTATCAAACATTTTATTGCTTCTACCAATATAAATGATACAGTGCCTAATTATTTAATAAACGGAAATTATAATCCAAAACCCTCTAAAGCAACTATTTCTAATGCAATGGATGTTGGAAACCCGAGTAATTTTACCAGAATTCAAGAACTATTTAACAATGATATAGATGCCTTAAAAAAGAAGTTCTCTTCCTATAGTTTTACAGATGATGAAACTAGGGCAGCTATGAAAGAAATTTATTCAGAAACGAATTATGTTGCAGATCCTCACGGTGCCGTTGGTTATTTAGGATTAAAAAAATATGGTTTGTCCAACAATGAATTTGGTATTTTTTTAGAAACAGCTCATCCTGTTAAGTTTTTAGATGTTGTAGAAAGCACCTTACCTATAAAAGTTGAAATTCCTAAACAGATAAAAAAGGGAATTGACAAAAAGAAAGTAGCCATAAAAATTGCTACCTATTCAGACCTAAAAGAGTTTTTGATTGCATAATACCATTTGTGCCAATTAAATTCTACAATCTTACGTAAGTTTTATGATGCAATTGCCACTAAAAAAACACCCACAATTGCGAGTACAATTCCTATTTTATTATTTAAACTAAATGTTTCTTTAAATAATAATAAACCTACTAAAGTGGAAACTATTACAATGGCTACATTATTAATAGTAAATACAGTAGAACTTTCTACTCCTTTGATTTGCAGTGCTTTTATAAGGAATACAATAGAATAGTAATTTGGAATTCCTAATACAATTCCTGCAATAATATTTTTATAACCAAAAGATTTTCGGTTCTTAATTTCCTTAACTATTAAAATTAATATTCCAAAACAAGCTGCAAAACCGAATAAACTTCCAGAAAAAAAATCGACTTCGTTTTCTGCTACAAAATTCTTTTCTATATATTTTATAGCGGTGTCTAATAAACCAGAACCTAAAAATAATAGTACAGGAAATAGTAGGCTATTTTTTACCAAAATATTTGCCTCATTTTTTTCTTTTACTGAAGCCAAATATACAGCCAATAAGGCTATTAAAATTCCTAAAATTTTAATGACTGATAGAGATTCATTATACAGTAAAACTCCAAAAAATACAGGGACAACTAACGACATTTTACCAGCAATAGAAGCTACAGAAACTCCATTTCTTTGAGCCGTTAATGCCATTATAAAAAAGACACCTACAAATAGTAATCCTAAAATTAATGCACTATAAAACCAAGGTTGATTGGGTAAATTTGTTATTGATATTGAGTTTTCTGCTAATACAAAACCTAAAGTAAAAGCAACGATATAATTAACAACAATGGCTTTTAAGGTGTCTATTTTATAAATTGTAAAATATTTAAAAATGATAAATAATAAACTTGAACAAACAATACTTAATCCTAAATATATCAAAACAAAAACTCTTTTCTCGTTAATAAATCGGTAACATCTTCTTTTTCAGGATTCAAATTCCAAACCTGAATTCCTAATTTTTCAGCAGCAACGGTATTTTCTTCTACATCATCTACAAACAAGGTTTCTTGAGGTATCAAATTATTTTCATTCAACACAAATTCATAAATAGCCATATCTGGTTTTCTAAAATTGATTTGATGTGATAAATAAAATTGCTCAAAACAATTTTTAAACTCGTTATAAAACTCTATACCGCAACTTTTTTTAACCCAAGAAATATGCAAATCATTAGTATTGCTCAACAAAAATAAACGATATTTTTTGTTTGTAGCCAATTGTTTCACAAATTCCAAACGGTATTTTGGAAAATCTAACAAAACAGCATTCCAAGCAAAGATTAAATCCTCATTTTGTATTCCACTTTTTTGATGATAAAAATTTACAAACTCATCCGTAGAAAGTAACCCTTTTTCATATTGATGATAGACCGCAATCATATCTTCAGAAATTTCTGTTACGCCTAATGTTTCCATTTCTCTGTAGGTAGCCATTTTATCTAAATTGATAAAAATATCGCCAAAATCAAAAATGATATTTTTAATCATTTGTAACTATTTTTAGAACATCATTTTTAATGTTTCTTTCTAATTTTATTTTACCTTTCAATATGGGCGATTTTACTCCATTTCCAAACTCTTTATCACCAATAAAAATTCTTGCTTCGTCCCAAAGATCTTCATCTATAAAGGTTTGCAAAGTTTGTGTGCCTCCTTCTATAAGTACAGATTGAATTTTATGCTTGTGTAAAACATCGCAAATTTGTTTTCCCAAACTTTTTTCCAATTTCCCCGAAGGGAAAAAATCAATACTTTCAAAAACAATATTTTGTCTTAATTCTTTGTTCTTTATTCTTCTATCTTTTATTACAATCGTCTTCCCACTTCCACCAAAAACAGCTACTTCATTAGGAATCCGCAAACTCTTATCCAACACAATTCTAATCGGATTTTTTCCGCTCCAACTTCTTACATTTAATTTCGGATTATCAGCAATCACCGTATTAGTTCCCACCAAAATTGCATGTTCCTTACTTCGCCATTTATGCACCAATTGTTGAGAATATTGATTAGAAATCCAAATGGGTTGAGCGTCATTGCGAAGCGTTTTTTTATGCTGTGGCAATCTGTTTTTTGATTTAGAGATTACTTCGTCTTTGTTTTTCTCTTCGGTCAAAACTTCATCCTCGTAATGACGAAAAGGAGCAATAATTCCGTTTCTAGTTTCCGCCCACTTTAAAATAATATAAGGACGTTTTTTATTTTGAAGGGTAAAAAATCGTTTGTGATGTGCCAAACATTCATCTTCTAAAATACCAACAATCACATTGCAACCTGCATTTTTTAAACGTTCAATTCCTTTTCCGCCAACCAAAGGATTTGCATCAACACAACCAATTACTACATTTTTAATTTGATGTTTTATAATCAAATCTGCACAAGGAGGCGTTTTTCCAAAATGTGAGCAAGGTTCTAGGGTTACATACAGTGTTGTATCCTTTAAAACCTTTTTATTTTTAACTGAATGGATTGCATTTACTTCGGCATGATTTCCGCCATAAGGCGATGTAAAACCTTCGCCAATAATTTTATTTTTATAGACAATAACTGCTCCAACTGATGGATTTGGGCGTGTAGTTCCTACTCCGTTTTTTGCAAGTTGAAGGCAACGTTTTATGTAAAATTGGTGATTGATAGCATATCTATTTTAAAAGAAACTGAAACAAGTTCAGCTTAAAATTTAACCTTAATATCTTCTATAATATCTATAGGATATGTGCTAGAGTAGCCTAAAACTTTATACTTTAAATCTCCTTTAAATTGTACTTTTATAGACTTGTTGATAACAGAATTTATCAAACCTCCAATAATTCCGTTTTTATTATTCTCAAAAACTCTTTTTGCAGGAATCACAACACGTAGTGGAACTACAAATTCTTTTCTTGCGGGTACTTTAAATTCTTCTGAAGAAACTTGTGCTAATTCTGTTCCGTTTATCATCACTTTAATTTCATCCGTAGAAATTTTACCTCCAACATCATTTGGGTTTTCAAAAAATGCTTCTGCTTTTAAACGGATAGTATCTAAAGCTACGGAAACCACTTTTACGTTAGTAATTTTGATAAAAACAGGTTTTTTTTGAATAGCACAACTGCTCATCAACAAAAATAAAATTAAAAAATATACTCCGTTTTTCATTCTACTTATTTTAAAAAATTAGGTAACTTGCTCTTGCAAAAATAAGGTATTAAATGGCAATAGAAGATTTTATCATTAGAGAAATTCAGCCACAAGACAATCCGCAAATTGCGAAAGTAATTAGAGATGTTCTTATTGAATTCGGAGTTCCAAAAGTGGGTACTGCTTATGAAGACAAAGCGACTGATGCAATGTTTGAAAATTTCAAAAAATCGGCATCCGTGTATTATGTAATAGAACACAAAAATAAAGTTGTTGGTGGCGGAGGAATTGCGCAATTAGATAATTTTGAAGGGAAAACTTGCGAGCTTCAAAAAATGTATTTTTTGCCCATTGCTAGAAGAAAAGGTTTGGGTTCTAAACTGATTGCTAGTTGTTTACAAAAAGCTAAGTCATTTGGATATACGCATTGTTATTTAGAAACTATGCCTTATATGGAAGTGGCAAGGGCTTTGTATAGAAAAAACGGATTTACCAATTTAGAAAAACCGATGGGAAATACAGGTCATTATTCTTGTAATGTTTGGATGATTAAGGATTTATAGAGACAAGATTTTAAATGCAATTAAAAAATTATAAAACTTTTTTCGCACAGAAACTTTCTTCTCTATATCCGAAAACAGAAATTGATACTTTTTTCTTTTTACTTGTTGAAGAATATTTAGGTTTTCAAAGAATTGATACCGTTTTAAAATTGGGTTATATAATTACAAAAAATCAATTGTCATCTTTAAATATAGCTTTAAAACGGTTGCAAAAAGAAGAACCGATACAATATATTTTAGGAAAAACTGAATTCTATGGACTCCCTTTTTTGGTTGATAAAAACACGTTAATTCCAAGACCAGAAACTGAAGAATTGGTGGAATGGATTTTGGCTGAAGTTTCAAATTTTCAAGGTTTTAGAGTTTCAAAGTTTCAAGGTTTCAAGGTTTCAAAGTTTCAAGGTTTCAAGGTTTCAAAGTTTCAAGGTTTCAAGGTTTCAAAGTTTCAAGGTTTCAAGGTTTCAAAGTTTCAAGGTTTCAAGGTTTCAA
>JBMYWO010000083.1:0-8098 GCA_049607505.1 Polaribacter sp. | reverse complement strand
AAAATTGCAATTACAAATTCGGAAACTAAAAAAGTAATACAACTTCCTTTTTCTTTGGTAAACAACTCTTATCAAGTAGCAATTGAAAATTTATTGGCTGGAAATTATGACTATAAAGTTTCTGTTGAAAGTCAGAATATTCATAAATACGGAAAGTTTAAAATTACGGATTATAAAGTTGAAGAACAGTTTACAAATACCAATCATAAAAAATTACAAAAATTAGTGAATAGAGCAGGAGGGAAGCTGTTTTATAAAAACCAAGAAGAACTTTTAATTAACCAATTGATTAATGACGAAACCTATTTTACAACACAAAAATCAACCGTCAAAGAACAACATCTAATTGATTGGAAATGGATTTTATTTTTTATAATTGCTTTATTATCAGTAGAATGGTTTATTAGAAAATATTATGGAAAAATATAGTCTTGCCATCAGAAAAGTAAATTTAGTTCATCTTTAAAAAAGCTAAATTATAGGTGATTCCTAAGTTTAAAAAAGGACTGCTAAGTTCGCCTCCTCTAGCTTTTACATAACCAACGGCACTTCTTAAACTTAAGCTATTGTTAAGTCGATAACTCACCCCTAAACTTGGCTTTAGAATCAAACCCTCTCCAGTACTGATATCGCCACCCCCAGCAGCACCTCCCAAAATTTGAGCAAAGAATGTTGTGGTTTTATTGAATACAGGAATGCTTTTGACTCCGAGACCAACAATACCTTCTGCATAGGCACCCGCATTTCCAAAATTAGCAAATGAGGTTTGTCCAGCTACATATAGATTTTTGTTTATATCTAAATTTAATTGTAATGATATTTGGTGCAGATTTTCTATAGGGTTTGTACCTCTCTCCGCATCTACATACAAATCTTGTTTTACAACAACTTCAAAACCTTTAAATTTTCCTTCGGTAAACGTTTTTTCTTCGGATGTAATTCCATTTTTATCGATATAATACTTTATTCCAAATCCATAAGAAGATGTATAAAAATAGGAATCAGGCGACATCAAAAAACCTTTATTTATAGATAGATATACATCATCAAATATTCTTTGTTCTAAAGACAAATCTGGATAAATTAGAAAACCTCCTTGAGTATCTACGCCACCGCCACCGCCAGCACCAACGCCAAATTTTGCTAAAATATTGGTATTGTTTTTATTCATTGATAGATGATACCCTCCTCCTAAAAATACATCCATATACCCTGCTTTAATTCCGTTATAAGCACCATCAACTTTTAAGAAAGTAAACCAATTTTTGTTGATATAAGAGGTTAGTTCAAAGCCTGCCAATCCGATAGTTTCGCCATTATATTTATTTCCTTCTGTATCTTGAGAATCACCTTCTATAGATAGATTATTTAAGTGAAGCATCAACGAATTTCTGCTAGTGTTTTTATTCCAAGCAGATTTTTTTAGATACTCTAAATTAACAACTTTTTCTTGTGATGAATAATTTGCATATTGATAATCAAGAGGAATTTCTAAACCAATATTTATTTGATGACTTTCAATGTTTCCTTCGTCGAAAAAATTTATATAACTCCAACCACTTGTTATAGAAAAACTCTTAAAATTATAACCAAGATTCGTATGAGGCAGGATAAATGCACCACCACCTTCAGTAGCTCCTGCGCCACCGCCACCACCGAAATGAACCCCTGTATCTATAAAAAAACGATTCCCGAAATATTTCTTAATTCCTGCATTGACACCTAATGTGAAAAAACCTCCTTTGTTGCCCGAAACTGCGCCATAAATTCCCAAACCAGCATAACTCCAATCGTTTAAAAATAAATTATAATGAATGCCTGTAAATCCCATATTAGGATCTGTTGAAGGCAAATCAACAGATAAAAAATTTATTTTAGTAAATGCTTTTTGGTCTTTTTTTATAGGAACATTAACTTGAGTTTGAGAGCATAGAAATGCACTTGAGATTAGCAATACGAATAGAAAAATATTTTTTTTCATCTTATCTTTTTTGAATAGTAGTAATTATTGTTTCTCACATTATTTGGTAAATAAGTTTCCTTTTTTGTTCTAAAAATATCATAATCAAAGTATTAACAGTTTTACCTGTTTTTTGTTTGTAGTTTTTAAACTTTGATATGAAAGTGTTTTTATTGACATAGAGATACTACAAACTTAATGAAAATGTAGTAGTATAAAAAAAGCAAAAGTCTCAAAAATTAATTTGAGACTTTCTATGATTGCTTTATACCCCTAATAATAAAACAAACGTTTAACAAATGTATATAAAAATTGTTATATAAAAAACAAAATAATCTATTTTTTTTCTTGATACCTTAAATCTATTGTGTATGCGGTTTTCTTATAATATCTTTGGTAAAAATATTCCTAAATTATGATTTTAATTGCAGACGGAGGTTCTACAAAAGCAGATTGGATTGCCATAGACAATAACAAGCAAGAAGTTTTTAGAGTAAAAACGCTAGGATTAAATCCTGCTGTGGTGGCTAAAGAAGAATTGAATAACCGAATTATAAATATGTTTCAGCTTATAAATATAAAAGATGATGTACGTGAAATTCATTTTTATGGTGCGGGTTGCGGAACACCCAAACCTGTAGAAATTCTAACAGAGGTATTGAAATCTATATTTATAAATGCAAAGATTTTTGTTGCTGAAGATATGCTAGCAGCCGTGTATGCATCTTCTGGAAAAAAACCTGCACTTGTTTGTATTTTAGGAACAGGTTCTAATAGTTGTTATTTTGATGGAGAAAATGTGGAAATGAAAACCCCGTCTTTGGGGTATACGATAATGGACGAAGCAAGTGGAAATTATTTTGGAAAACAACTGATAAGAGATTTTTTTTATAAAAAGATGCCAAAAAGAATTGCAGAAAAATTTAATGAGCAATACAATTTAGATGCAGACTTTATCAAAAAGAATTTATACAGGCAACCGAATCCGAATATGTATTTAGCCACTTTTGCAAAATTTATGTTCGATTTTAAAGAGGATAAATACATAAAGAAAATTATTAAAAAAGGATTTCAAGAATTTTTTAAATATAGAATTTTACCTTACGGAAAAACTGCCGAAACCCCAATTTACTTTATTGGCTCAATTGCATTTTATTTTAGAGAAACTTTAGAAAAAGTAGCCAAAAAGAATAATCTTAAAATTACTGATGTCATTCAAAGACCTATTAATAATTTATTAGATTATCATAAGAAGAACAGTGATTAAAATTAGTGTTCAGTTTTCAGTAGCAGTATTCAGTGAGTTACTGTAAACTGCGAACTGCTACTGAAAACTGAATACTGCGACTGAAAACTAAAAACTAACCAATCATATCTAAAATTCTTTCCAAACGCATTCCACGAGATCCTTTTATTAGAATAGAATGATTTTCAATGGGATGATGTATCATATACTTTTCCAAATCATCATAGCTTTTAAATTGATGCTTTTTTGTTTTTGTTTGATAAAAATTTTCACCCACAAAAAAAGTATTTTCAAAGTTGAATTCAGTTGATAAATCTACAATTGTTTGATGTTCAAGTAAACTATTTTTGCCCAACTCAAACATATCGCCAAGAATAACCGTTTTATGAGTTGCTTCTAATTCTGCAAAATTTTCTAAAGCAATTTTCATACTTGTAGGGTTTGCATTATAGGCATCTAAAATAATTTTATTGGAGTCTGTTTCTATAATTTGCGAACGGTTATTCGCAGGAACATACTCCTCAATCGCTTTTTTGATAGCATCCGAAGAAACTTTAAAATAATGACCAACAGTAATTGCTGCAACGATATTTGTGTAATTATATTTTCCAATTAAATTACTTTGAATTTGGTCTTTATAAAATGATAAATGCACAAACGGATTTGCTTCAATAAATTTTATATCATCTGTATTAAAAGATATTGTTTTAATTTTTTTAGTTTTTTCAACTTGAATTGCATCATCAGGATTTACAAAAGCAATTTTATTATTTATTTGCAGATATTTATACAATTCACTTTTTCCTTCAATAACACCTTTCAGACTACCAAAACCTTCTAAATGTGCTTTCCCAAAATTGGTAATATATCCAAAATCAGGCTCAGCAATAGAACATAAAAAGGCAATTTCTTTTATGTGATTTGCACCCATTTCTACAATGCCAATGTCAGTTTTTGGTGTCATAGAAAGTAAGGTAAGCGGTACTCCTATATGATTATTCAAATTTCCTTTTGTAGCTGTTACTTTCATTTTTTTTGATAAAACTACATTTATTAATTCTTTCGTTGTTGTTTTACCATTACTACCTGTTAACCCAATAATTGGTATGCCTAATTGTGTTCTATGAAAATTAGCTAATTGTTGTAATGTTGATAAAACATCATCTACTAAAATTGTGTTTTCTTCTGTATTGTATTTTTCTTCATCAACAATAGCGAAAGAAGCTCCATTTTTTAGAGCTTTTGAAGCAAATTTATTTCCATTAAAATTATCACCTTTTAGTGCAAAAAAGATACTATTCTTTCTAATGTTTCTTGTATCCGTATCAACAAGAAAATATTTAGAATAAAGTATATAAATGTCTTCTATTTTCATTTTTTAAATATAAAAAACCTGATTGTTTTATATACAATGAGATTATATATTTTTTGCTAAATATATGATAAAAAATAAGTATCATTGATTGAAATGCTTGTAATTGTTTTATTATCAATGCTTTTTAAAAATTGATTCAAGTTCAGCACAAGAAATAGAAAGGTCGCATAGAACATCTGTAAGACTTTCAATTCTTCTGTTTTTTATTCATAAATTTACGGTAATTATCAAAAACAATTTTTCAGTTAAAACTCAATATTCTGTCATTAGTGAAATGTTGAAAAAAGTTCGAAAATAACTTTTAACTTCCCTACTTGAAATTATACACGTATGAGTAAAATAGGTTTATATTTTGGTACCTTCAATCCTATTCATGTGGGGCATCTCATTATTGCCAATCATATTGTAGAACATTCAGATGTAGATGAAGTTTGGATGGTGGTTACTCCACAAAATCCTTTTAAAAAGAAAAAATCGTTGTTAGATAATATTCATCGTTTGGCTTTGGTAGATAGAGCAACAGAAAATTACCCGAAAATTAAGTCTTCAAATATTGAGTTTAAACTTCCGCAACCCAATTATACAGTGCATACATTAGCCCATATTACAGAACTTTATCCCGAGAAAAAATTCTGTTTAATTATGGGAGAAGACAATTTAAAAAGTTTTCATAAATGGAAAAATTATGAAACCATTTTAGAACATCATCACATCTATGTATATCCAAGAATTTCTGAAGGAATATCAGAAGCACAATTCCATAATCACGCAAAAATCAACAAAGTAGATGCACCTATTGTACAAATTTCTTCAACGATGATTCGCAACGGAATTAGAAATAAAAAAAATATTCAACCGCTACTAACCGAAGAAGTTTGGCACTATATAGATGAGATGAACTTTTACAAAAAATAGTTTGATTATTTTTTCGTTGTATATTTGTAGAACAACAAACAAAACGAAGTGGCAAAAACTAAAAAAGGAAGACTAAAACAAAAACTTATAGATAAATACAGATTGGTAATTTTAAATGAAAATACGTTTGAAGAACGATTTTCATTAAAATTATCACGACTCAATGTGTTTGTATTGGGAGGCTTGTTTTCAATAATATTAGTGGTTCTAACACTTCTTTTTATTGGCTACACACCCATAAAAGAATATATACCTGGCTATTCATCAACAAATTTAAAATTAAGAGCAGAAAAATTAGCCTATAAATCAGACTCTTTAAAAAGGAAAATAAATTTACTAGAAAACTATACAAAAGCCATTAAACCTATTTTAACAGGCGAGTTAAAAGCAGAAGCAATTGATTCTTTAAAAGCAGAAACAAGACAACGATTTATAGATTTTAGCAAATTAGATGCAACAAAAGAAGATTCATTATTTAGAGAAAAAGTAGAAAGTAAAGATCGATTTCCCATACAAAACAATGTCAATAGCACTGTAAAAATTGTTTTTTTTTCACCATTATCAGGGACAATTTCTCAAAATTTCGACCCAGATTCCAAACATTTTGCGCTTGATATTGTTGCAAAAACAGGCACACCCATAAAAGCAATTGCAGACGGCACCGTTATTTTTTCAGGATGGACGACAGAAACGGGCTATGTGATTTTATTAAAACATTCCAATGACTATACCTCTGTGTATAAACACAATGGAAATTTATTAAAAGAACAAGGCGATTTTGTAAAATCTGGCGAAGTCATTGCCAGTGTTGGGTCTTCAGGAGAATTAACAACAGGTCCCCATTTACACTTTGAACTTTGGAGTGGTGGCTATGCAGTAAATCCAACAGAATATATAGATTTTAAATAATGAGTATCAAATCCGTTGTTGCAATTCCTTTTGCTAAAATTGTTAAAAAAAGTGTTTATAAATGGGCAAACAACCCACATAAAACCCAAGAAAAAGTTTTCAATTATTTAATCTCTAAAGGAAAAAATACTGCCTTCGGAAAAGATCATAATTTCAAACATATTAAAACCTATACTGATTTTAAAAACAACGTACATATAAATGATTACGAAGGTTTAAAATCATATATTGATAGAGTTGTTGCAGGCGAATCGGACGTACTTTGGAAAGGAAAACCACTCTATTTTGCCAAAACTTCTGGCACAACTTCTGGTGCAAAATACATTCCTATTACCAAAGAATCCATACCCACACATATAAAAGCAGCCAGAAATGCTTTGTTGCTGTACATTGCCGAAACCAACGATGCTAGTTTTGTAAACGGAAAAATGATTTTTCTTCAAGGAAGCCCAGTTTTAGAAGACAAAAATGGCGTAAAATTAGGCCGTTTAAGCGGAATTGCAGCCCACTATGTACCCAATTATTTACTCAAAAACCGTTTACCGAGTTGGGAAACCAATTGTATTGAAGATTGGGATACCAAAGTTGACAAAATTGTTGACGAAACCATTGGTGAAGATATGTCTGTGATTAGCGGAATTCCGTCTTGGGTACAAATGTATTTTGAAAAACTGATAGACAAAACAGGAAAAACCATTTCAGAAATTTTTCCAAACTTTAACTTTTTTGTGTATGGAGGTGTCAATTTTGAACCTTATAAAAATAAGTTTGAAACCCTTATTGGAAAAAAAATAGATTATATAGAATTGTACCCAGCTTCGGAAGGTTTTATTGCCTATCAAGACTCTCAAAAAGAAAAAGGAATGTTGCTACAATTAAATTCAGGAATTTTCTATGAATTTATTCCTGCTGATGAGTTCTTTGACGAAAACCCAACAAGAATTTGGTTAAAAGATGTAAAAAAAGGTGTCAATTATGTGATTATTTTAAATACGACTGCAGGATTGTGGGGCTATAATATTGGCGATACCGTAGAATTTACAACAACAAAACCCTACAGAATTAAAGTTACAGGACGCATAAAACATTTTATTTCTGCCTTTGGCGAACACGTTATTGGCAAAGAAGTAGAAAAAGCGTTGAATGATGCTATTTTAGAAACCAACATAAACATCAGCGAATTTACAGTTGCGCCACAAGTAAACCCAAAAAGCGGATTGCCCTATCACGAATGGTTTATTGAATTTGAAAACGAACCCAAAAATTTAGAAGAATTTGCATTAAAAATAGATGCTTCTATGCAACAACAAAACGTGTATTATTTTGATTTGATTGAAGGAAAAATTCTTCGCCCTCTCATTATCAGAAAAGTAGAAAAAGGAGGTTTTCATACATATATGAAATCGATTGGGAAATTTGGAGGACAGAATAAAATTCCACAACTATCTGATAATCGAAAAATTGCCGATGTTTTAGAAGGTTTTTTGGTTGATTGATTTTTTTTGCGGTTATTTTTTTACTGCAAAGTCGTTAAGTTTTTCGCAAAATTGTACATCACAAAAAACACAAAACAATAATAATTCATCAAAAATGAAAATTATAGCAACCAACATAGGAGAAAAGAAAGAAATTGACTGGAAAGGAAAAAAAGTGGTTACAGGCATTTTTAAATTTCCTGTTGATACCCCTATTT
>JBMYWO010000082.1:0-8106 GCA_049607505.1 Polaribacter sp. | reverse complement strand
TCTTTTAATGAAACTATTTCAATTTGCTCCGCAATTTTACTTGTTTTTGCAGTACTCTTAAAAACAGATAAAACCACCTCGTCTAATTGTTCAGATTCTTTGGTTAAATACACCACAAAATTATTTTTTTCTAGTTCTGATTTTTTAACCCTAAAACTAGCGTACGATAAATGAGAGAGAAAAATAAATTCGTCATTTTTAAAATCAGAAATATCTGCAATTCCAAGATTGTTTGTAGTACTATTAATGGTTTTGGCATTGTTAAAAATAATGACGTTTTTAACAATTTTTCCTGTTTCTAGGTCTAAAACTTTCATTTTTTGACCAAAAACAGCAACGCTCATAAAAAAAATGAATACGGAAATTATTAGTTTCATCATCAATTAAAAACAACTTCTAAAATTTGTAATGATTTTGGGGTTTTAAAACCGTCCAAATGTAATTCAAAATATTGTATTATCATTTGTAAAATAGATTGTCTTTCTTGTTTATTAAAAGACACTTTGTGTATAGCATCAAAATCTATGCCCAACAATTTTTTAAATTGATAAAGATGATTTCCTGAAACAACGTTTTTTTTATGAGTTGAGTTTGTAAAATTTCCTTCCATCAAGTCAAAACCCTTTTTGTTTTTTTCTGATATATCAGGATAAAATCCTAAAAATCGAGTTAAATTTAATAAAAATAATAAATGGAAGTTGGCTATTTTTTTATGAACATCTAACCAAATAAGAGCCGTTTCTAAATAGGTAAATAATGTAGTATTTTCTTCTTCTTCTTGAATACAATTTGCTAAAACTTCTGACAAAAACAACACAATAGATTGTTTTACCACATCTGAATAAATGGTTTTATACGGAACACCAATTTGCGCTTCTTTAATGTAGTTTAAGGTATTTTTTGTGTTGTGATTTGCAATAATATTAAGTTGTGTTAAGGGTTGAAAATAGGCTACTCTTATGCTTCCTTTTTTAGCTTTTAGAATGCCACGAATTAAATAAGATTTTACCCCTTCTTTTTGGGTGTAGCATCTAACAATTAAACTAGAATCGCTGTATTTAAGGGAGCTTAAAACGATTGCTTTCGTAGTAATAATTGCCATTAATTTACAATTGCAATTTTTGTAATAGAAGTTTCTGAGGCATCATCATTAGAAAGCAAAACAATATAAACTCCTGAAACTACTTTGTTTCCTGCCAGATTGGTTTTGTTCCAAATTACTTTTCCGCCTTGCAATTCTTGCCCTTCTACCACGTT
Organism: Polaribacter sp.; assembly: GCA_049607505.1. GTDB lineage: Bacteria > Bacteroidota > Bacteroidia > Flavobacteriales > Flavobacteriaceae > Polaribacter. Next base: position 6,849 of record JBMYWO010000082.1, on the reverse strand, counting down.
GGTTTCATAGACCAAATACCCAGCAACATCTAAAATTTTCACATTGGTTCCTTTGGGCAAATGTGTGCCGTTTCTACCATCAATAGTAACTGTTTCATGATTTTTTAATGCTGGATTTGGGTACGCATATACATCACCTAAAACATCACCAAAAGGAGCAACATTACTGTTGTAAGCAACAATTCCTTTGTCGGTGGCAAAATAGACTTTTCCTGTGCTATCATCCACTCTAATTTTTAAAATTCTGTTGGACGGCAGTGGTGAGTTTTGCTTACTGAAATTAGCCAAGGTGGTTTGTCCATTTGGATTTGTGTATAAAGCACCTCCAGTATCTGTTCCAAACCACTTATTTTGTGCGCCATCTACCACAATAGAATTGATATTTTGGTCTCCTAGCAATTTTTCTCCAATTCCATTTACCTCAATAATTACAGGATTTGCATTTACCACATCTGCGTCAAAAACAGTGGAGGCATTATTATACACAACCATACCTGCTCTTGTGCCTAACCAAACTCTATTATTTCTATCTATGGCTACTGTTTTTACATCTGTATCTGGCAAATTACCAAGATTTGGAGTAGCAATTAAGGCTCTTTTTCTATTTCCATTTTCATTAAAAACATAGATACCGTTTCTTCTTGTTCCCATCCATACACTACCATTATTATCTATAGCAATTTCACTTAACCCAAATTTGTCTGGAACGGTTTTTAATGAACTTATATCAAAACTAGACCATTGTCCGCTTTGAGAAAGTTTTTTTAATTCATTAATTGTGCTAATATTGGCAACCCATAAGTTTCCTTGTCTATCAAAAATAGAACCACTAATTCTAAGACTAACTCTTGTAGGGTCTAAAACTAAATCTTCTAAACCACTATTCAAATGATTATAAAATGTACTTATTTCATCATTCTCTACTACTAACATTCCACCTGTTGAAACACTATTGATTGATCGCGTATCTCCAAAAGAACTAATATACACTCTGTTTTCGTAGTTTGGATCTATAGAAATATAATTCAAATCTATGACAGGAAAATCAGGATCAAACCTAGTGTTTATCCAATTTTCTCCATTAAAATGACTAAAGCCCTGCCTTCTGAAAATTGATGTATATGTAACATCATAACCTCCATAAACCACCCAAAGATTTGCATTATTTACAGCAATTGAAAACACATCGTTGGACAATGGTCCTTCTGGATGAATTTCTGTAAACGCAACTGCTTGGTTCTGATTTGTTGATAAAATACCAAACTCTTTTGTGCCTAAAAAAAGGGTATTCACATCAAAAAAAGCATTGTTTAACGTATAGTTAAATTCCGTATTTGCAGACGATTGAAATACTTGATTAAAAGAGGTATCTAAAACAAAGGCTGTATTATGTAACGTTACAGATAGATGTAAATCTGTGTTTTTTAGGGCAATTATATTTTGAGAAAAATCTCTTATTACGGTAATAGTTGTTCCATCTATCTTGCTAAGTGTTGTGTTTTCTACGGCAATTAATTCATTATTAAATGTTGTAATCTGTGTAAAATTTCTTCCTGAAAAATTTTGTTGCCAATTGTTAAAATCGATTAATAACGGACTTGTGATATCTGCACTAAAAACCCCGTCTTCAGTGGCTGCATATATAAATCCGTCAAAAATAGTTGTTTGGTATATTTTTAATGCGCTAGAATTATTTCCTATAAAATAGGTATCTCCAAATTCCAAATTTTCTATGTCATATACTACAATGGCAAATGGCGTAGAGAGGTATAATTTATTTCCAAATTCGGAAATATGGTTGATACTTTTTTCTCCTGATTGATTAAAATTAACAATGTCTGATGAAATAGTAATACTGTTGTCTTCGTCCACTATTTCTACCAATCCGTTTTCATAGCCAATGACTATTCTTTTAAAAGTTTCGTTATAATGAATAGACGTTGTGGTTTCGCCAGACAATCCTTGTACAGAAGATAGTTTTTGGATTTCTTCTGTATTGATATTATAGATAAAAACAGCGTTGTCCGCCAAGGCATAGATGCTATTTTCTACCTTCACAAAATCCTTCACATTATTATAGGAATAAAAATCTTCCCAAGAATTGCTATAATCTGTTTGGGCAACAATTATTGAAGAAATTAAAAAAACAATGCCGAAAAAGAATTTTTTCATGTGTTTGAATTACTAGATTTTTAAAATGGATTTTTTTCTAAATTTTTAGTGAATTAATTCCATTTCTTAATTCAAGTTTTCTAAAGGCACAATATATAAATATAGTGATTAATAAACTAACGTATATTTAAAACAAATTAGTGCTTTTTGGTTCCTTGATTTAGTCGATCCTTAAAAAAGTTGTTAGGTTTTTGATAAATGATATTGTAATTTAACAGATTTACAAAAAAATAAAAAAAAGACAAGTATTCTTTGTAATACTCAACAGAATCTTCTAAATATCCTTTTTAGAATTCATGGTATAATTCCTCCACTTTTCTAAACAGCTTGCCATATCTTCTGGAATTTCAGAATTAAACTGCATAAATTCTTCAGTGGTTGGATGTATAAAACCCAGTGTTTTAGCGTGTAATGCTTGTCTTGGCAAAATTTTGAAACAGTTTTGAACAAATTGTTTGTATTTGGTAAAAGTGGTTCCTTTTAAAATATCATTGCCTCCGTAACCTTTGTCATTAAAAAGCGTATGACCTATATGTTTAAAATGCGCTCTAATTTGATGTGTTCTTCCCGTTTCTAATTTACATACTACCAAAGTTACATACGTCAAACGCTCTAAAACTTTGAAATGCGTAACAGCGTGTTTGCCAAATTCACCATCAGGAAAAACACTCATTTGCAAACGATTTTTTAAACTCCGTCCAATGTTTCCTTCAATTCGTCCTTCATCGTCCTCAATATTTCCCCAAACCAAAGCATAATATAAACGTTCAGTTGTTCTGTCATAAAACTGTTTGGATAGATGTGCCATAGCAAATTCAGTTTTGGCAATGACCAACAACCCGCTAGTATCTTTATCAATTCTATGTACCAAACCTGGGCGTTCATTAGAATTGGTTGGCAAGTTTTTTATATGATATAGCAAACCATTTACCAAAGTACCAACACGATTTCCATGCCCAGGATGTACCACCATTCCTGCGGGTTTGTTGACTACAATTATAGTAGTATCTTCATAAATAATGTTTAAAGGAATATTTTCTGCAACTAATACATTTTCTACTGGGGGATAGCCTAAAACAACTTTTACAACATCATTGGGTTTCACTTTGTGGTTCGATTTTACAATGGTATCATTTACCAAAATAGTTCCTGCTTTTGCAGCCTGTTGTATTTTGTTTCTGCTAGCATTTTCAATAAAATTCATTAAAAATTTATCTACACGCAGAGGCTCTTGCCCATTACCTGCTGTAAATTTGTAATGCTCATAAAGTTCATCATTTTCTAATTCTTGATTTTTATTTTCTTGCAAAATGTGTTAATTAAGTTTCTAGGGTTTCTAGGGTTTCAGAGTTTCAAAGTTTTTCATAACCTAAAACTGACTGCCAACTGCCACTGCCAACTGCAACTGAACACTATCCCCCATTCCCATCACCCAAAACCAAATCTATAATTGAATTTTTTGGTAACTGATCATTGGGGTTTAAAATGGTTCCTTTATGTCGTAAGCCTCTTACAACATCTTTCCCAATATCATTTACATAGATAAAATCTTTGCCAATCACAAAACCAATAGCGCGCAATTGGGAAATAGCTTGTCTTTTTGTACGCCCGTTTACATCAGGAATTGTAATGTTTCTGTATTTTGACGGATTTAAAGTTAGGTAAATTTTACGTTTTTCTTTTACAAAATTACCCGCTTGTGGATTTTGTTCTATCACAGATTTTTTAGGATAATTCGGATTATAACTCGCAGAATCGATGACCTTAAAATCTAAATCAAGCTGCTTTAGTTTTTCTTGGGCATTCGTTAAAGTCATTTTATGTAAGTCTGGAACTTGTATTTTTTGATCGTGATTTGTAGAAATATTGAGCCAGAATTTTAATACGAAAATAAAGACTAATAATCCAATAATTGCAAGAGCAACTTGTTTAAAAAACAATTTACTTTTTAGAAACTGAACAATACTCATTTTTTAGTTTTTTATCACTTACAAATATATAAAACCAAACGTTAGTCGTACTAATTTATATTTTGATAAATTTGTGGGAAAGTTTTGATAGATAATGAAAAAAAATATTGCCATTATAATGGGCGGATATTCGTCGGAAGTAGAAATTTCTTTAAAAAGTGGAAATGTTGTTTATAAACATTTAGACAAAGAAAAATACAACGCTTTTAGAGTTCATATTTTAAAAGAGAAATGGGTGGTTTTAGATAACAAAAATGTTGAATATCCTATTGATAAAAATGATTTTTCCTTCGTTTTAGAAAATACTAAAATTACTTTTGATTGTGTCTTTAATGCCATTCACGGAAACCCGGGGGAAAACGGAGTTATTTTAGCGTATTTTGATTTAATTGGATTGAAATACACATCCGCACCTTTTTATCAGATGGCATTGACTTTTAATAAAAGAGATACTTTAAGTGTTGTTAAAGAATACGGAATTAGAACTGCAGTTTCTGTCTATTTGAATAAAGGCGATAGTATAGATGTACAAAAAATTGTAGAAAAAGTATCGCTACCTTGTTTTGTAAAACCAAACAATGCAGGGTCTAGTTTTGGAATTTCTAAAGTGCATACAATTCAAGAAATGATTCCTGCCATAAAAAAAGCGTATAAAGAGGATTCAGAAATACTGATTGAATCTTTTTTAGACGGAACGGAAGTTTCTGTGGGCGTAATTCAATATCAAGAAAAAATAAAAGTATTGCCTATAACAGAAATTGTATCAGAAAATGATTTCTTTGATTATGAAGCAAAGTATGAAGGAAAATCAGAAGAAATTACACCTGCAAGAATTTCAGAAGAAGAAAAAAATAAGGTAGAAAATATTGCAAAAAAAGTATATACAATTTTAAATATGAAAGGTTTTTCTCGATCAGAATATATTCTTGTTAATGGCGAACCGTATTTTTTAGAAATGAATACAGTTCCTGGTCTCACAGAAGAAAGTATTTTGCCACAACAAGCAAACAAAGCTGGAATTTCTTTAGCCCAACTTTTTGACAATGCAATAGAGAAAACTCTTTAAGTTCAGTTAGTAAACGCCTCTATCAGTTGGGTTTACTAATTAAAAAACACTCTAATGTTCCTTATCATAATCGCTTATAATTTTTTTCCCAAATCTCAATAAGCTAGGAATCTCATATAAAAACGACAAAATGTTATGCACCCAAAAAAAATCTAAATTCAAGGTTTTCGTTTTTTAAAAGATTGCTTTAAAGAGCAATCTTTTTTATGTTTTTATACTATAAGTTTTATTTACTTTTACAGACCGAAAAGAAATATGAAAACAAAAGATTGGTTTACAGATTGGTTTAATACTCCGTACTATCATATACTATATAAAGACAGAAACGATACTGATGCACAGTTGTTTATGAAAAATGTTACGGCATTTTTAAACCTATCAAAATCTACTCATATTTTAGATTTACCTTGCGGAAAAGGACGTCATGCCGTGTTTTTGAATTCATTAGGATATAAAGTAACAGGTGCAGATTTGTCTGAAAATAGCATTCAGTATGCAAAAAAATTTGAAAATGAATCCCTGCATTTTAAAGTTGCTGATATGCGAGAACCATTTGTCAATAAATACGATGCTATATTTAATTTATTTACAAGTTTTGGTTATTTTCAAGACGATGCTGAAGATATGCTGATTTTGCAAAACATTAAAAACGGATTGCAAAAAGACGGAGTTTTTGTGTTTGACTTTTTAAATGCTGCTAAAGTAAAAGCAGATTTAATTGCTAAAGAAACTAAAACTGTTGATAACATTAGGTTTAATATTCAGCGAGAAATAAAAGATAATTTTATTTTAAAACATATTTCTTTTACCATAAACAATGAACTTCATTCTTATACAGAACGTGTAAAATATTTAGATATTAAAAAAATGAAGTCCTTTTTTGAAAAGGTTGGTTTTACAATTACCAACATTTTTGGCGATTATCATTTAGCTAATTTTGATTCTCAAACCTCTCATCGATTAATTATCCTTGCCAAATGAGTTATATCTTACTAATTGTATCTGTATTTTTGGGTTCTTCATTAGTTTTTATCCTAAAACCAAGCACTAAAATAGTACGTTTATTATTGGCTTTTAGCGGTGCGTATCTATTGTCAGTTACCATTCTACATTTATTGCCCGAAGTATATACGGCAACTACAAATCATACAAGTATTGGAATTTTTATTTTAGTAGGAATTATTTTACAATCCGTGTTGGAATCTTTTTCTAAAGGAGCAGAACACGGGCATATACATATTCATACAAAAGGAAAACAGTTTTCTATATTGTTGTTTGTGAGTTTATGTTTTCATGCCTTTTCTGAAGGATTGCCAATTCATCATTCTGACAGCAATATATTATGGGCAATTGTAGTTCATAAAATTCCGATTGCCATTGTGCTAACCACATTTTTATTGCATATAAACAAATCAAAAAAAACAGTTATTGTCTTCTTAACTTTCTTTGCAATCATGAGTCCTTTAGGAGTTTTGGTTGCCGATAAAATAACTTTTTTTACTAATTATTCTACTGAAATTACCGCCATTATTATTGGAGTTTTCTTGCATATTTCTACCATTATTCTTTTTGAAAGTTCTGAAAATCATACATTTAATTTACAGAAATTCATAGCTATTCTTTTGGGTGTTTTATTGACGG
>JBMYWO010000081.1:0-8232 GCA_049607505.1 Polaribacter sp. | reverse complement strand
GGAGTTGGCGCATTAGGGTTAAAATGGTTGCAAAAAGTAAAAGAAGAAACAGGTATAAAAACCTGTACAGAAGTAGCCAATGCAACCCATGTAAAGCTAGCTTTAGAAAATGATATAGATTTATTGTGGATTGGTGCGCGTAGTACAGTCTCGCCATTTATTATGCAAGAAATTGCCGATGCTTTGCAAGGAACAGAAAAAACTGTTTTGGTAAAAAATCCTGTAAATCCAGATTTAGCATTATGGCTAGGTGGAATTGAGCGTTTATATACAGCAGGAATTAAAAATTTAGGTGCAATTCATAGGGGTTTTTCTACATACGAAAAAACAAAATATAGAAATATTCCAGAATGGCAATTGGCTATTGAGTTTCAAAATAGATTTCCAGATTTACCATTAATTTGCGATCCGTCACATATTACAGGAAATAGAGAAATGATTTTTGATGTTTCGCAAACTGCATTAGATTTGAATTTTGATGGCTTAATGATTGAAACTCATATAGACCCAGACAATGCCTGGAGTGATGCTGCACAGCAAGTTACACCTGATTCTTTAAAACAAATTATGGAAGATTTAAAGATTAGAAAAGAGACCAATACAGAAGCGGATTATAAAAATTCTTTAGATAATTTACGTACTCAAATCAATGTAATTGATAATCAAATTGTTGAAACTCTAGGAAAACGTATGAAAATTGCTGACGAAATTGGAGTGTTAAAAAAAGAAAAAAATGTTGCTGTTTTACAATCTAAACGTTGGAACGAAATTCTTGGAAACATGATTTTGGAAGGCGAAAATAAAGGATTGAGCGAAGAATTTGTATTAAGAATGTTTAAGGCAATTCATCAAGAATCGATCAATCATCAAGAAAAAATTATTAAAGCATAGTTTTTTTAAATACAATTTTAAACCACAAATTCACAAGTTTATTGTGAATTTTGTGGTTTATTTATGGAGTTTTATTTTTTCTTAGTGTAAGAAAGTCTTCTTGATGCTTTTCTCATTAATTTATTAATTAAATCGTCAGGACTACTACCTATACTCCCCCTAACCTTTTTATTATAATTCCATAATAAGACACCATCTTTTCCATTATGAACACTCATGTTCACAACAGCAGAATTAGTAGTTCCCCAAAAGCCAATTAAAATCCCTAGAGCAACAGAAGCTCCTTCTGACATTGGCTTATTAGTTTCATATGTCCCTGAAATAACAGCATCTACTCCTAAAATTTTAGTAATCTCTTCAGAAGTAAAATTTTTGAGTGTTTTATCTGTTATATTATTTTTACCTAACAAAGCTGTTGTTTTATTTGGATCTTGTATTTCAATTGACTTTAATTTTCCTCTTTTTTTTCGTTTTAAAAACCATGAATACATAGCTGTTTGAATACTTTTCCCTTCATTCTTCTCCAACTTTTCAAATTGTTCAGCAGACATTTTAGCCATTTGTTTTGGACGTAATTTGACAGTTGCTTTAAAAGGCAATATAGCTATAGCCTTATGGTTTTTCGCTATTTCATCAAATTGAGGGTTTTCATACAAATTTGTTTGAGATAAAATTGTAGTTGTTGTAATTAAAGTTAGCAATAACAGAATTCTTTTCATTAGTTAGTTTTTTTTTAAGTTAAGGAACAAATATATAAAATAATAGCATTTTTGTATAAGAAAGTTATTGTATTTTTATATTTCAACCAAACTATAAAAATGAAAACAATTAATACAATTGACGATGTAATAATAGTATTGCAAAGTATTATAAATGAGTCTATAAAAAACAAAAATACGCAAGGGTATTTTGCCGCCTTATACCAAAAAGTTACCATAAAAGTTAAAGAAGGTATCGCTAATAATATTTTTGACAATGGCTCTAGAATGGAAAAATTAGATATCATTTTTGCCAAAAGATATATTAATGCTTACTATGATTTTCAACAAAACAAAACCATTTCTGGTTCTTGGGAAAAATCCTTTAGCATTACTGATGATTATTTTCCTATTGTACTGCAACATTTACTTATTGGAATGAATGCACATATTAATCTTGATTTAGGCATTGCTGCTGCACAAGTTTCTGAAGAGCATCCTATAGAGGATTTAAAAAATGATTTCGATAAAATAAATGAATTACTTTCCTCATTAGTTATGGATGTAGAAAATAACCTCTCTACGATATGGCCTTTTTTAAAGAAAATTTTAAAATTTACTAAAAAGATAGATGATTTTTTAGTTGATTTTAGTATGCAAAAAGCACGTGATGAAGCATGGAATTTTGCGGTAGTATTATCGAACACACAAAGTTCTAAAATTCAAGAAACAATACAGCTAAAAGACCTAGAAACTGTAAGAATAGCTTCATTAATTACAAATCCAGGAACTATCCCTAGTTTTTTATTTATGATTATTAGGTTAGGAGAAAAAGGAACAATTCCTCAAAAAATAGTAGATCTAATAAAGTAATACTAATAAAATTTGTCTTCATTATAAACGTACGTTTGGCTTTGCAAAAATCTGAATTTTTATTACAGTGTTTTTCCTATAAATTATCCAAAAAAATCACACTTTTTTAAAAAAGAAATTTCATCATCATAATTATTATTTTAATTTCAGTAATTATTTTATCTTGCTAGTCCTAAAAAATTGTACTGAAATTAATCCTATAAAGTAGGAATGGTATAAAATAGAATTTTATGAATATCAATTAAATTCATTGGTCTAATAGTTGATGTATTCTAAATCAATGTGTAACAATTAATTTTTTAGATTATGGGATTTTTAAAAAGGACAAACAAAAAATTTGACTATCAACCTCGTTATTATAAAGGAGGAAATCCGTATAAAATTGAACATAAGTTTGATGAATTTAGAGTTACTGCGGGTAAAAGTAAGGGGTTAAAAGCAAAATTTAATGATGCTTTAGATGAATTAAAAAATTCTGACAAAGGTGTTAATAAAACCATTCTGTACATTATATTCATTTTAGTTTTTATCTTTTTGTATATCATTGATTTTGATGTATCCATCTTTTATACATAATTAATGTCAGATATTATTCAGCTTTTACCAGATCATGTAGCCAATCAAATTGCTGCAGGCGAAGTAGTACAACGTCCTGCTTCTGTGGTCAAAGAATTGTTAGAAAATGCTATTGATGCTGGCGCAACGTCTATAAAATTATTGTTAAAAGATGCTGGCAAAACCTTAATACAGATTATAGATAATGGTATTGGTATGAGTGCTACTGATGCTCGTTTATCTTTTGAACGTCATGCTACTTCCAAAATAAAAAAGGCAGAAGATTTATTTAATTTACACACCAAAGGTTTTCGTGGTGAAGCCTTAGCCTCCATTGCTGCTATTGCGCATGTGGAATTAAAAACGAAACTAAAAGACGAAGAATTAGGAACTCAAATTAAGATTGAAGGCAGTAAAATAATTTCTCAAAATGTGGTTTCTACTTCTTCAGGAACCAGTATTGCTGTAAAAAATTTATTCTATAATATTCCTGCTCGTAGAAATTTTTTAAAATCAGACACTGTTGAAACACGGCATATTATTGATGAATTTCAACGTGTTGCTTTGGCGCATCCAACCATTTCGTTTTTGTTGCATCATAATAATAATGAAGTATATCAGCTAAAAGAGAGTAATTTACGCAAACGTATTATTGCTATTTTTGGTAATAAAATGAATGAGAAATTAGTTCCTATTGAAGAAAAAACAGATATTTTAACGATTGAAGGTTTTGTGGCAAAACCCCAATTTTCTAAAAGAAAACGAGGTGAGCAATTCTTTTTTGTAAACAATCGTTTTATAAAAAGCGGCTATTTACATCATGCAGTTGCAAATGCTTTTGAAGGTTTGCTAGAACAAGGGGCTCATCCTTCCTATTTTTTATATTTAACAGTGCCTACAAATACGATTGATATTAACATTCATCCCACAAAAACAGAAATTAAATTTGATAATGAAAAGGCATTGTATGCTATGTTACGTGCTACTGTAAAGCATAGTTTAGGTCAGTATAATGTTGCACCAATATTAGATTTTAACAGAGATTCTAGTTTAGATACACCTTACCATTTTAAGAAAAATAAGACAACTACAGCACCAAAAATTTCTGTTGATCCAAATTTTAATCCTTTTAAAGAAGAACTCATACAAAAGGAAGTTTTTTCATACAAAGGCGAAAAACAAACGCAAAGTTGGGAATCTTTATACACTTCTGTAGCTTCTACAGATGAGCAGCAACAAGAAATAGTATTTAAAGAGCAAGAAATTACCACACAAAAAACATTCCAAATTCAACGAAAATATGTGTTGAGTTCTATAAAATCTGGTGTGGTTTTAATTCATCAATCGTTAGCGCACCAACGTATATTGTATGAGCAATTTTTAGAAAATATTACGGTTCAAGAAGCCAATAGTCAGCAGCTTTTATTTCCTGTAAAAATTTCATTTTCATCAGCAGAAATAGAAATGATTTATACGATTAAAACTGAATTAGAAAATGCAGGTTTTTCTTTTGATGAATTTACCAAAGAAAGTGTTACTATCAAAGGAATTCCTGTCTCTGTAACCGAAAGTAAAATAACTGTTATTTTGGAAGAATTATTGAATGATATGACGTTAGAAGTTCCTGATGCTAGTTTTAGTCATTTTGATGTGATGGCAAAATCTTTTGCGAAAACATTGTCTATAAAAACGGATACAAAACTGTCTGAAAAAGAACAAGAAAACCTAGTAAACGATTTGTTTTCTTGTAAAGAGCCAAGTGTTTCCCCTTTTGGAAAGCGTACATTTAAAACACTGACATTAAATGAAATAGATTATCTATTTAATCAATAAAAGATGGATATATTTTAAAAGGACGTAAGACTATAGGACATAAGACGACAAGAATAGTTGTAGAAAGAACCCAATATATGTGGAACTTTTATACTGAACTTGTTTTAGTATGTTTCAGTAAAGAAAATATTTTAAACTTATTTAATACAGACACAACCAAAAAATGAATAGACTTACTGATGCTATAAAACACTTAATTATTATCAATGTTATTTTATTTGTTGTGCCACAACTTTTAAAATTGGATTTAACAAATGTCTTGGCATTGCATTTTCCAAAAAATGAACACTTTGGGTTTTGGCAATATGCAACTCATACGTTTATGCACGGAAGTTTTGGACATATTCTGTTTAATATGTACGGGTTATGGGCTTTTGGAACGCCTTTAGAACAAATGTGGGGTAAAAATAGATTCTTGTTTTTCTATTTTTCAGCAGGAATTGGTGCAGGAATCATTTATACTTTAGTGAATTATTATCAATTTAACGGAATTTATGATTTATTTGTAAATGCGGGTTTAAACAATTCAGAAATCATATCAATTTTAGAATCTAGACAAACAAATGATTCTAGAGTTATTGAAAATATTACACAAGACCAATTTAATAAAATAACATCATTATATAACACTCCAGCAGTTGGTGCTTCTGGAGCAGTGTATGGAATTTTAGTTGCGTTTGGTATGTATTTTAAAGAAGCAAAATTAGCACTGATATTTTTCCCTGTTCCCATAGCAGCAAAATATTTTATACCTATTATCATTGCTTTTGATTTATTCTTTGGAATGACAAAATATTCTGTTGGAAATATTGCTCATTTTGCTCATATTGGGGGTGCAATTATAGGGTTTATGATTGCTTGGTATTGGAAGAAAAATCAATTTAAAACAGACTAAATTGTCATTTATAAAAAACATACAACACCGTTTTAAAAGAGGAACTATTGTAGAAAAACTCATCTACATTAATATTGCCGTTTTTATCTGTGCTTTATTAATAAATGTTTTTCAAGAATTGTATAAAAGCGACACCAGTTTTCTTGTGGAATGGTTTTCCTTACATGCAAATTATGGAAAGTTTTTTAGCAAACCTTGGTCCATTATTTCTTACGGTTTTTTGCATGCAGATTTTTTACATATTTTAATGAATTTAATTGTTTTGTTCTATATAGGAAATCTATTTATTGAATATTTTACACAAAAACAATTACTTACTTTTTATCTGTTGGGAACTTTTTTTGGTGGTGTTTTATTTTTAATAAGCTATAATTATTTTCCGCTTTTTGAAAATCAAACTGCAATTCTTGTAGGTGCTTCTGCAGGAATTTCTGCCATATTTGTTGGTATTGCTACGTATATGCCAAATTATCAACTAAAAATTAGATTTATTGGTTTTGTAAAATTATGGTATTTAGCAGCCATTTGGATTGGTTTAGATGTACTGGGGCTTTCTGGAAATAATGCTGGCGGACACTTTTCTCATTTAGGTGGCGCACTGTTTGGGTTTTTATATGTGAATAGAGCAAGTAATAAAAAAATGAGTATTTTAGATAAACTAACCAATCTCTTTAAAACCAAAGAAAAACCTCTAAAAACAGTTTATAAATCAAAAAATACGACTACTTCTAAAGTAAAAAAAACATCAGAAAATCAGCAAAAAATAGATGTCATTTTAGATAAAATAGGTAAATCTGGTTATGACGCTTTAAATAAAGAAGAAAAAGAGTTTTTATTTAAACAAGGAGGGAGTTAGTGGGCAGTCGCAGTTTTCAGTGACAGTTGACAGTTGCAGTGGGCAGTCTCAAAAATGTTTATGTAAAGAAAATTAGGCAAATGCAAAAAAAGAAAACCTCTATATTTAATAAATTATTGTATTTTTTCAACTCAATTTTTGCAATTGTGTTGCTGTTTTCCTATTTGCTACCTTTTGTCTCGCCAAATACAATTCCTGTTTTTGCAGTTTTAAGTTTATTGGTGCCTGTTTTAATCATCATAAACATCGTTTTTGCTATTTATTGGTTGATAAAATTAAAGAAAAAGTTTTATTTATCTGGATTTGTTTTGATCATTGGTTGGATGTTTTCATCTCCTTTTTATAAAATTACTGGTAAAAATTCTTCTTTGAATGATGATATAAAAGTGATGAGCTATAATGTGAGAATGTTTAATTATTACAAATGGAGTGAGGACACAACGTTGGGCAAACAAATTGTTGATTTTATTTCTGAAAAAAAACCAAACATTCTAGCCATTCAAGAATTCTATGATTCTGATAGTATTGACTTTAACTACCCTTATCAATTTATTAAAACAAAATCTGAAAAGGATAAATTTGGATTGGCGATTTATTCTAAATACAAAATCATAAATTCAGGTTCTTTAGATTTAGAAAATAGTTCAAATAACATCATTTTTGTTGATATTGTTAAACAAAAAGACACCATTAGAGTGTATAATCTTCATCTAGAATCTTTAAAAATTAATCCAAATAAAGAAAATTTTGGACAAGAAAATTCTGAAAAACTATTAAAAAGATTAGAAAATTCTTTTAAAAAACAAGCTCATCAAACTAAAAAATTTCTAGCCCACGAACAGCAATGGAAAGGGAAAAAAATTGTTTGTGGCGATTTTAATAACACTTCCTATTCTTGGGTATATAATCAAATATCAAAAAATAAAAAAGATGCGTTTGTTGAAGCAGGAAAAGGTTTTGGAAAAACATTCAATTATTGGTTTCCTATGAGAATTGATTTTATTTTTATGGATGAAACCTTAAAAGTTAATCAGTTTAAAACATTTTCTGTAGAATATTCAGATCACTTTCCTATTCAAGCTAGAATTAATTGGTAGGTATTTCAAAGCCTAAATGCTTTTGAGTACAACAAAAATATCATTGATTGAAAACCTTGTAAGTTTTTCGTTATCAAGATCTTTCAGGTTTTTAAAACCTGAAAGATCTCACAAACATTTGCTTTACAATTGATAACTTAATCCAAACCAAAAATCTTTAGACATTATTTTTTTTGTCTTCAATGTTGGAGCAGTTGTATAAGTTGTTTCTTCGGACAAACCGTCAGAAAGCGTGTCTCTATATGCCCAACCATAACCAATATTCAAATAAAGATTGGATGTATTTAATTGATAAGAAATTCCTGTCAAAAAATGTGGAGTTCCTTCAATATTTACACCACCTCCAACAGATAAAGAGAGTTTATCTTCTATTTCCATATTTGCTAACGTGGTAATTCCTGGCATAAAATTACCTCTGTTTTCTTTCACTATTGTATAACTATCTACTCCGTCAGATTGAACAAAGTAATCTGAATTAATATTTTTTGAAAACATCATTCCAGATGAGAACCAAACCTTTTTTCTGTTTTTGGT
>JBMYWO010000080.1:0-8286 GCA_049607505.1 Polaribacter sp. | reverse complement strand
ATTGTTGGACATAGAAATCCAGACGGTGATGCTATGGGTGCAACGTTAGCCTTGGCACATTATTTTACCAAAAAAGGTCATCAAACTACTGTTATGATGCCTAATGAATATCCTAAATTTTTGCGTTGGCTACCAGGTTCAAAAACTGTATATCGTTTTGATAAACAGAATACACAATGTCAAAAAGCCATTCATAACTCTGATATTATTTTCTTATTAGATTTTAATACATTGCATCGAGTGGGTTCTGATATGCAAAACGCTTTGGAAAACTATCCGAATGATTTTGCCATGATAGATCATCATCAAGAGCCAGATGATGTAACATATATGTATTCGGATACAGAAATCTGTTCGACTTGCCAAATGGTGTATCAATTTATAGAAATGATGAATGATATTGATTTGATTGATGCCGCTATTGCCACCTGCTTATATACTGGAATTATGACAGATACGGGTTCTTTTAGATTTCGTTCTACCACCAGTAAAACACATAGAATTGTTGCCGATTTAATAGACAGAGGGGCAGAAAATGATAAAATTCATAGCAATGTATATGATGCAAATTCTTATGGAAGATTGTTATTATTGGGAAAATCATTAAGTAATTTGCAGATTTTACCTACATATAAAACGGCTTTTATTACATTAACAGATAAAGAGAAAAAACAATTCAATTTTAAAAAAGGAGATACAGAAGGTGTTGTGAATTATGCACTTTCTGTAAAAGGAGTTATTTTTGCAGCAATTTTTATTGAAGATACGCAACAAAATATTATTAAAATATCCTTTCGATCTAAAGGAAAATTTTCTGTAAATAAATTTGCAAGAACCCATTTTGATGGCGGAGGACATGACAATGCAGCAGGAGGTAAATCTGAACTAACAATGGATGAAACCGTAAAAAAATTCAAAAAATTAATAGTAAGCTATAAAGAAGATTTAGAAACATCGTATGAAAATTAAAATCTTATTTTTTTTATTATTTGTATGTTTTAGTTGTGTTGATGTAGCCCCTAGAAGACCCGTCAACCCGAAACCGTCAACGACTATTTTAGATGAGGTTATCAAAGAAAATAAAATTTTGAATACCATAGAAGATCAGAAAATTCAACAATTAATTGCTTTGGATTCTACGAAGGTGTATCATACTTCTTCTTATGGATTTTGGTACACGTATATCAACAAAAAAAATGAAAATACTCCAACTCCAATAAGCGGAAATGAAGTACGTTTTGAATATGAAATTTCCGATTTGAATGATAGCATTATTTATTCTAAAGAACAATTAGGAATTAAAAATTATACAATAGATAAAGAAGATTTTATTTCTGCCATTCAAAAAGGAATAAAGTTGATGAAAACAGGAGAAACGATTACATTTGTCATCCCCTCTTATAACGCTTATGGCATTTCTGGTGACGGAAATAAAATAGGAATCAACCAATCTATAAAAAGTACAATCACATTATTAAATATTAACTAAAGAACAACATGAAAACCATTAAAAACTTAGTATTAATTACGCTATTATCAACATTAGTATCTTGTAATCATCAAAAAGCAGACGTAAAATCTTTAGAAAGCGAAAAAGATTCTGCTATATACGCATTGGGCATAAACGTGGCTAAATATTATAAAACAAATTTTGATGAAGATGATATAAATTTATTTTATCAAAGTATGAGAAATAGGTTAGACTCTACAAACCTATTAATTGAAGATAAAGATGTGCAAAATATTCTTAGAACTTATTTTCAAAAACAGCAACAAATAAAAAGAGAAGAAGAACTAGCAAAAGCTGAAGTGTATAAACAAGAAGGAATTGCTTTTTTGGAAGAAAATAAAACCAAAGAAGGTGTAAAAACTACTGAAAGCGGATTGCAATACACCGTATTAAAAGAGGGAGCAGGAAAAAGACCAGAAGCAACTGCAAAAGTAAAAATTCATTACCACGGTACGCTATTAGACGGAACTGTTTTTGATAGTTCTGTTGATAAAAACAAACCTATAGAAATGGGTGTCAATCAATTTGTAAAAGGGTTTAGTGAAGGTTTACAATTAATGAAAGAAGGTGCTAAATACAAATTCTTTATTCCACAAGAATTAGGATATGGAGCTACACCAAGACAAGGAGGAAAAATAAAACCTTATATGGCAATTATTTTTGAAGTTGAATTATTAGAAATTAAGAAATAATATGAGAAACCTTGCATGCCTATTTATTTTTTTTATCAGTCTTTCTGCATGTAAATCACTTAAATACAATAATTTAAAAGATGGAGTATATGCAGATATACAAACTAATAAGGGAGATATTTTATTAAAATTATATGCTCAAGAAGTACCTATGACGGTTGCAAACTTTGTTTCTTTAGCAGAAGGTACACACACCAAAGTATCAGCATCTTTAAAAGGAAAACGATATTATGACGGAATTACTTTCCATAGAGTTATGCCAAATTTTATGATTCAAAGTGGCGACCCAACGGGAACAGGAAGCGGAAATGCGGGATATAGATTTCCAGATGAATTTCCAAGTGATTCATTAGGAAACTTAATCTACAGACATGATAGTAAGGGAGTTGTATCCATGGCGAATTTAGGACCAAAAACAAACTCAAGTCAATTTTTTATTACCCACAAAGCCACACCTTGGTTAGACAGAAAACATGCAGTTTTTGGTAAAGTTGAAGTTGGATTAGACGTTGTAGATAGCATTCAAAAAAATGATACGATTAAAAAAATAGACATTATTAGAGTAGGTAAATTTGCCAAGAAATTTAATGCGCCTCAAGTTTTTGAAACCGAATTAGCCAATTTTGAAATTAAAGAAAAGCAATATTTAGAGAAACTAGAAAAATTAAAAATGGCTTTCTTAAAAGAAAAAGGAATTGATAAAGCCATAAAAACATCTTCTGGTTTAAAAATATTGGAAATGAAAAAAGGAACTGGAAAAAAGTTTAACAGAGCGATTCCTGCTTCTATCAATTACTCCGTGTATTTGGCAACAGGGAAGCTAATTCAATCTACAGAAGGAAAACAACCTTTTACATTTACTTTAGATAAGCAACCTATGATTGCTGGTGTCAATGAAGCCATTTTAGCAATGAGAGAAGGCGACAAAAAAAGATTATTTATTCCTTATTATTTAGGATATGGAGAAAAACTATATGGGCCTTTTCCAGAAAAATCTGATATTGTTTTTGATATAGAATTAGTTAAAGTAGGCGAATAATTTGTTGGAATCTATTTTACAAAAAGACAAACAGCTTCTTATTTATTTGAATAATTTAGGAAGCGAACAATGGGATTCTTTTTGGTTGGTTCTTACCAATCAACTTTATTGGACTCCTTTGTTTGTTTTTATTATCTATTTAGTTATAAAATCTTTTGGTTGGAAACGTGGCGGATTTATGATACTATCAATGATTGTATTGGTAGCTTTTTCAGATCAATTTGCCAATTTAATAAAAAATACCACCGCAAGATTAAGACCAAATAACGACCTAGAAATTAGACATTTATTAAGACATTTACTTAATCCACAGAGTTATAGTTTTGTTTCTGGGCATGCAACAACATCCACTTTCTTTACTGTTTTTAGTATTCTTCTTCTCAAAGAAAACTATAAATATATTTCTTTTCTTTTCTTTTTTCCACTGATTTTTGCGTATAGCAGATTGTATTTAGGCGTTCATTATCCTTTAGACATTTTTATAGGAATTATTATAGGAATACTACTAGGAAAAAGCTACTATTATTTCTTTAAAAAAATAGACAAAAGATTGTTTTTTACGGCACAATAGACATATCAAATAGAAAACAATTTTTTCATCACAGGTAAAAATCGATTTGGAATAACACTTTCTTTTTTACCAATTTCATAAAAGCCTTTCTGTTGATAAAAAGGAACAGCATTTGGGTCAGCCAACAAAGTCATTTCTTTTGCCTTTAGTTCTTTTGCCTTTTGAAAAGCATGAGTAATTAATTGATTTCCAATTCCTTTTCTTATAAATTTTGGCAACACAAATAGCATTTCTAATTCAATAGTATTTTCAATTGGCGGATTCAATACATAAAACCCTGCAATGTTTTCATCAGCAAAAAACTTAAAAACAGTACACGTATCAATCATTTTTGGAGTAACTGTTAAATCATCTTTCCAACGTTCCATCAATTCATCTGAATATCCCCAAAAAGCTTTTGATTTTAGTGCAACTGTAGTAAGTTGTTTTGCATCCGTAATTTCCGCAGCAACAATCATTTTATTTTTTGACTAATTGTCTTATTTTAATTCTAAATCCAGCAAATAATAAGGTGGTAAATGGGCTTAGCCAATTAAAAATTGCATACATAAAATACTCTCCTACACCAACTCCTAAAACTCCAGATTGGTAGGCACCACAAGTATTCCAAGGAATTAATACTGAAGTTACCGTACCTGAATCTTCTAATGTTCTACTTAAATTTTCTGGTGCTAGATTTCTATCTTCATAGGCTTTTTTAAACATTTTTCCAGGTATTACCAAAGCTAAATATTGATCGGAAGCAATTATATTTAATCCCAAACAACTTACAACGGTACTTGCAAATAATCCAAAAACAGAAGCTGCAAATGACAATAATACTTTTGTAATTTTTGCCAATGCACCAATAGCATCCATAATGCCTCCAAAAACCATGGCACAAATAATGAGTAAAATTGTCCAAGTCATTCCTAAAACTCCGCTAGAAGAAAATAACGCAGTTAGTTTTTCATTATCAGTTGTAATTTGTATATCTGTCCAAATAGCTTTTACAATAGATTGAAATTTTGTTGCTGATAAATTGCTCAATACATCCGATTGAAAAATCATAGCAAAAATTACTGCCAAAACGACTCCAACACTTAAGGCTATTAATGGCTTTGTTTTCATTAAAATCATTCCAATAACAACGGCAGGGACAAAAAATAACCAAGGTGAAATATGAAAAGTGTTCTTTATGGAATATAATAAATTACTTACATCTGCACTTCCTGTTGTATCTATGCTTCCGCTTAAAATAGCAAATACAATGAGTGTTACTAAAATTGTTGGCACTGTGGTATAAGCCATATATTTTATATGTGTAAATAAGCCTGCTCCTGCCATTGCTGGTGCTAGATTTGTGGTGTCTGAAAGTGGCGACATTTTATCCCCAAAATACCCTCCAGATATCACTGCTCCTGCTATCATTCCTGCGGAAATTCCTAACGCGCTACCAATACCAACCAAGGCAATACCTACTGTTGCAGAAGTTGTCCAAGAACTTCCTGTTGCAATAGAAATAATTGCTGCAATGATAACAGATGCGGGCAAAAATATTTCTGGACTTAACACTTGTAATCCATAATAGACCATTGCAGGAATGATGCCGCTTATTAGCCAAGTTCCTGCCAAAGCACCCACTAATAATAAAATAACAATGGACACAAAAATGCTTTTCCAGTTTTCCCAAATTTCAGAAAACATGCTGTTAACAGATACTTTATTAAAAAAGCCAACAATAGCTGCAATTATCCCTCCAATTAAAAGGATGTATTGATTAGAATACTCTCCAAACCAATTCCCGTCTGCATAAAAAATATTATATGCCAACAACCCCATTAAGATGAAAACAGGAACCAATGCTTCCCAAATATTCAACTCCTTATTGTCAATTATTTTTTGATTTTGTATCTCAATTTTTGATATGTTTTGACCCTCTTTCATAGTATTTTTTTGTTAGATATATGATAATAAGACCTTTCAGGTTTTAAAAACCTGAAAGGTCTTAATCTGTAAATAAACTTTTACTCTAAAAATAAAATTTCGTTTTTCAGATTTATAATTATTTTTTTCATTTGATGTGTTTCTATAAAATTCTCAATATCATCAAATAAAGAAATTACATCTTCTCTTGCAAGATCAGTTTTATTTGTTGATAAAATAGCTTGGTAAGAACTATGTTTATATTCCTTAAAGTCTTCAGAGATTTGATGTTTTTCTGGATTTAAATGAATGTAAAGAATAAGTTTTTTCAAATATTCTTCGTCTGATATTTTTATTCTTTTAAAAGGTTTTTCAAACAAACTACCTGTTCTGCCATATTTTTTATTTATTGCTTTTGTGTAAGCATTAAACAAATTTGAGAATCTTTGAGAAGCATTAATAGAGTCATCATCAATTCTTAATAATATGTGGAAATGATTTTTAAGCAAACAATAACAGTAAATTTTAGAAATTGGAACAAGATATTTTTTAACTAAATTTAAAAAATACGAGTAATTCAATTCATCTAAAAAAACGTATTGACTATTATTTCCTCTATTATAAATATGATAAAAGTTTCCTGATTCTAGTTTTTCTATTTTCATAATTTTTTTAAAAACACATTTTAGGTAAGGTGTTTTACTTAAAGCAATATTAATACTTACTAAAGTATTGATTTTAAATATATAAGGGGAATGAAACAGAGATACCGTTAAAAAGCTATATTTTATGATTACAAAAAATACTTAAGTATACGACAAAAGAATAATATTAGTACGTAATTTATTCAAAACCAGTATTTAAGACCTTTCAGGTTTCAAAAACCTGAAAGGTCTTAAATAATAAAAGACTTACAAGGTTTTCAATCAATAATATTTATTTTTTGTTATGTGCTTAAAAAAATACTTAAAAACAGTTTTTACGAATAAGGCAAGATACTAACAAAAAAGATATAAACCAAATGAGCAATTTATACGAATTTTTAAAGTTAAAAGATGCTATTGTAAATTGAATCTGTTGACTTACTTTTGCCGATATGGATTCATTAACCCAAATTGTTCTTGGTGCCGCTTGTGGCGAAATAGCACTTGGCAAAAAAATAGGAAACAAAGCTCTACTGTTTGGTGCCATTGGTGGTACAATACCAGATTTAGATGTTTTTATAGGCGCATGGTTATACAATAATGAAATTGATGCAATGGCATTCCATAGAGGTTTTATGCACTCTATGTTGTTTGCTTTTTTAGGCTCTTTTCTCTTTGGGTGGATTACTTACAAAGGCTACAATACAGACAAAAAAATTGAAACAACAACTCAAAAAGATTGGTATTGGCTGTTCTTTTTATCCATATTTACACATCCTATTTTAGATTCGTTCACACCTTATGGAACACAATTATTTGCTCCATTTTCTGACTATAGAGTTGCCTTCAATACCATTTCTGTTGCAGACCCAGCATATACAATTCCGTTCTTATTGTGCCTCATCATTATGATGTTTTTCAATAGAAAAAGAACACGAAGAACTTGGTGGCTAAAAGCCAGTATTTATATAAGTTCCGCCTATCTAATATTTACCATTATAAACAAATTTTACATTGATTCAGTGTTTAAAAAATCATTTCAAAACGCAGGAATTGAATACAGCCGATTTTCAGCTCAACCCACAATATTAAACAATATTTTGTGGTATGGAATTGCAGAAACTGAAAATAAATATCATGTTGCTTTTTATTCATTATTGGATAAAAGTGATATTGCAGATACTGTCTTAACACTTCAAAAAAATCATGACTTATTAGATATGAATACCCCTGATTTAAAAACATTAAGGTGGTTTAGTAACGACTATTACAACCTTATAAAAAACAAGGATGATACCTATAGCTATATAGACTTACGATACCCAATGATGAATGCGAATGATAAAAATTCTTCCGTTTTTAAATTTACAATTGTCAAAAAAAACAATCGTTGGGATATTCTACCCTTTATGGGAAATCCACCAAGCAAAGAAGATTTTAATGCGTTTATTGAACGGATTAAGGGAGTGTAAGTTTAGGTATTAAGTAAATTGAATAAACGATTTAACAAGTATACAAAATAATGAAACTAGATATACTAGCCTTTGGTGCGCACCCTGATGATGTAGAATTGGGTTGTGGCGCAACCATTGCCAAAGAAATTTCTTTAGGAAAAAAAATTGGAATTATTGATTTGACTCGTGGCGAACTTGGTACACGTGGTTCTGCAGATTTGCGTGCTAAAGAAGCAAAAAATGCTGCAAAAATATTGGGTGTTTCTATACGTGAAAACCTTGGTTTTGCCGATGGATTTTTTAGAAATGATAAAGAGCATCAATTAGAAATCATAAAAATAATTCGAACATACAAACCAGAAATAGTTTTGTGCAATGCTGTTGATGATAGGCATATAGACCACCCAAAAGGAAGTAACTTAGTTTCCGATGCCTGTTTTTTAAGCGGATTGTTAAAAATTGAAACTGAAC
>JBMYWO010000079.1:0-8378 GCA_049607505.1 Polaribacter sp. | reverse complement strand
GAAAAGTAGATTTTATAAACTGTAAACGATTAAAACGATCTACTTCTAATTGAATAGCTTTTTTTAAATTGATTTTCTTTATGGCTTCTGGGTTTATTAGTTTTGATAAAGAACGTACCTCATGCAAGCCTTTTGTAATGGTTTTTGAAACTTCTTTAATATTGTTGGGGGTTGCATTTTGCAACTGAATTTTAGCCAACGTTAGTAGCTGTCCAATATTATCATGCAATTCCCAACTAATATTACGTAAAGTTTCTTCTCTAATCTCTATTTGTGTTTCTGCTATTTCTTTTTCAAATCGTTTTTTGGCATCTTCCTGTTCTTGTAACAATTTGTTTTTTCTTTTTTGAAAAATAACAAAAAGTACGATCACAGTTATTGCCATTAGCAATACTAAAACGGATGTAATTATAAATACTAATTTACTTTCTTCTTGCACCATATAAAACCTAGTGAATAACAAGTATATAAAATTACATTTAAGCTGACAAGTATTACAATTCTTAATTCATTGTGAGCATCAAAAATTTCAGAAAAAATAACAAATGGAACCATTCCAACATTGAATAATAGTAACCCAGTTGCAATCCAAAAACTCAATTTATTTTTTATGTTTAATACTTCTCTACTATTTAAAAGTTCTGAGAAATACATAAATGATGCTATTACAATAATTATAGATCCAGCTATATAGGTCATTACATGATTCTCATCCCAACTTTGATTGAAAAAATCTACAAAAGCAATTAGAATAAATAAGATTGTAAAAAAAGTAATAATTTTTTTATACTGTTTATTTACCAAAATAGATTTATACCAAAAAAAATAGAATAGATAACTAAAGAAAAGGAATAAAATATAAATCCACATACTATTTTTTTCAAATATCCAAGCAGAAATTGCTCCAAAAGTATCAGTAAAAACAGCATACCACAAAAAATAAATAAAATATTTTTCTTTAGATAAAGAATATTTTTTATAGTGAATAGTCGCTAAAATTGCGGCTAATAATTCAAAAAAATTAATAATAAATAGTGAGTGGATAAATTCCATACTTTTTATAGATCATTTGGGGGTATTCCTTGATGTCCTACATTTAAACCATCTGTACCGTCAATAATCTCATCATGATTCCAATAAAAGAATTTATTTGCTTTGCTAGTTTCAGGTTCTGGTTGATATGTTGGCATAAAAAATACGGTAGAAAAACCAGGATGTTTCACTAAAGTATCGTTTTTTGGATATGATCCAAAATAAACTCGCAAGCCTAATCCTTTTAATCCCTTTTCTTTCGCTTTTTTTTCTACATAAGCAATATATTGTTTTAAAATCTTTAAATCAAAATTAACATCTCTAACATCTTCAATGATTTTTCTTTTTTCATTAGCAACTAAGCCATCTTCTTGGTTTTGTTGATTTCTTTTTTGATTCCTTCCAAAATAATTGATACTATCTAAATAAGCATTTAAAAAATTTGCTCTAGTTTCTATATAATTTTTTTGCAAGTCAGATGCTCTTTCATAGCTAATTCTAAAATTCTTTAGTTCATTTGGTTTATCTGGTTTTTGTTTCTCGTCGCAAGAAGAAAAAACAAATAGACAAGTTAGTACTAAAAATACTGTTTTGATAATAGGTTTCATAATATTAGTTTTTTAAGGTTAATAATGACCAAAAATACTCTTTTCTATCTTTTTATAAAAGACCGTCAAAAGCAATATGATTTAACAGTTTATTTATCAGTAAATTACTATTATTTTAAATTTAAAAACAGAAGAAAATCACTTTTAAAAAAGGGTGTTTTTCCTGTATCATTTTTAGGAAAATCACGGTTTGTAAACCATTAATTCTGTATGACTCTGTATTAATTTGAGTGAGTACTATATTTTTTTAGGTTTTACCAAAAATTTAATAGTTATTCAAAAAATCAATTCCTGCATTCTTATTGAAACAAGTTCAACACAAATACAGGAATGATATTCATTTTCAAATTCTACTAAATTTACAGTATGCGGTTAGGAGGAAGACCTTGATGTCCTATATTCAAGCCGTCAACACCCTGAATAACCCCATCACGAGACCTGTTATCATCATTATTTTCTTGATGTGTTGGCATAAAAAACATATTAGAATAACCAGGATTTTTAATGTTTTTGGTGGTATCATTTTTTGGATAAGCCCCCAAATAAACTCTTAAACCCAAGTTTGTTAATCCTTCTTTATTCGCTTCCTCTTTTACATAAGCAATATATTCTTCTAGAATTTCTAAATCGAAAGTAACATCTCTAACATCTTCAATAAATCCAGCCCCTCTATTTCTAAAATGGTTTCTGCGATGTAAATCGATGTTTAAAGAATTTGCTCTAGTATTTACATACTCTTCTTTTAATTGGTTCGCTCTTTCATGCGTAATTTTACAATCTTTTAGTTGTAGTTTCATAATAATTTTTTAAGGTTAATAATTAATAATAATTTTTAAGGTTAATAATGGGGCAAAACTACTCTTTAATCTCTTTTTTAAAAATGTAATTAAAAACAACTATTTTTTAATTTATTGATTTACAGTAAATTAATATTATTTTTAATTGAAAATAGAAGAAAATCACTTTTATAGAGAGGTGTTTTTCCCTATACCATTTTAAGGAAAATCACGGTTGTAAAATCTATTTATTTTTTAGAAGCCTGTAAAGAAAAATGTGTTTAGGGAGTAGGAAATAAACTAAATTAACCAAAATGGTGTGGTTTTAGTTTGTTCTTATTCAAGGCACCAAAATAGAGTTATATTTAATATAATGAACATGTTAGCAACACAGAAGAAGGGCGAGATAAAACTACAAGAATAGGTAGGTTATGCTTTTTATTCCCTTAAGAAGAAATTGTTTGAATCCCTTTTAAAGGGCATCTCTAAAAACTCGTTATTCATTTTTAATATGATTTTGAGTTCATTTTTTTTGTATCATTTTCTTTTAAAGATACTCAAAATCAATCAATTATAAATACTAGAAAATTTATCAAAATTAGACCTAATTGCCCTAGCTATGAAGCTCAAAAAGTCTTCATCTGTTTACAAAACCTTAAATTCTCGTTTAAATCTGACAACTCAAGATGAGTTCATTCAAGATATATCTTATTGTATAAGTCTTTATAAATTTCTTTAATAACTTTTCGTTTCATTTTCATAGTAGGTGTTAAATGCCCTCCTTCTATAGACCAAATTTCTGGCGTTAATTCAAAGCGTTTTATCCGCTCCCAACTTCCAAAATTGGCATTGCATTTATCTACTTCTTTTTGTATTCTTTGAATTATAATTTCAGAATTTGCAATTTCTTTTGGGGTTTTACCAATATTTAATTCTTTTTTATTTATCCATTCTTGAATAAATTCAAAGTTAGGTTGTATAAAAGCAGCAGGCATTTTTTCGCCTTCACCTACAACCATTACTTGTTCTATAAATAACGATTGTTTTAATTCTCCTTCTAGTAATGGCGGAACAACGTATTTGCCTCCAGAAGTTTTAAACATTTCTTTTATTCTACCCGTAATTTTTAAGAAACCATCTGCATCAATTTCACCTTTATCACCTGAATAAAAATATCCGTCTTTAATCGTTTCAGCTGTTTTTTCTGGATCTTTGTAATAGCCTTGCATTATATTAGGGCCTTTTATTAAAATCTCTCCATTTTCTGCAATTTTTACTTCAACATTTTCTATCACTTTTCCAGCAGTTCCTATTTTAAAACCACCATTTCTCACATCACTTACAGAAGTTACAGGAGAAGTTTCTGTCAATCCATAACCTTCCATAATTGGCATTCCAGCAGCCGCAAAACTTTGTGTTAATCTTTCTTTTAATGGTGCACTACCAGAGACCAGTATTTTTATTTCGCCCCCTAGTGCTAACTGCCATTTAGAGAAAATAAGTTTTCTGGCTAAACTTAATTGTCTTTCATACCACCAACCATTGGCTCCATAAGGTTGATATCTTAATCCTAAATTTACAGCCCAAAAGAATAATTTTCTTTTCATTCCTTTCAAATCACTTCCTTTTAAAATGATTTTATCATAGATTTTTTCATACAATCTAGGAACGGCTGTCATGATGTTTGGTTTAATCTCTTGTGTATTTTCGATTAATTTTTCTAACGATTCTGCAAAATAAATAGAAACTCCACAATATTGATATAAATACAAAATCATACGTTCAAAAATATGACAGACGGGTAAGAAACTTAACGCCTTTGAATTTCCATAATCTAAAGGAACTCTTTTTTTGGAGGATAAAACATTGGAAACAATATTTCCGTGCGATAACATTACGCCTTTTGGTCTTCCGGTGGTACCTGACGTGTAAATTATAGTGGCTAAATCTTCAGGAGTTACAGCATCTTTTCTTGCTTCAACGTCTTTTTGATTGCTAGTATCTTTTCCTAATGCTAATACTTCATCCCAACTTTTTTCACCAGAAACATCATCAAAGGTAAACACTTCTTTTAGGCTTGTATTTTCTTTAATTTGATTTAGTTTTTCTAAAATGGTAATATCGGAAACGAAACAATAGGTAGCTTCTGAATGATTTAAAACATATTCATAATCTTTTTTGGAAATGGTAGGATAAATCGGAACATTTTGTGCTCCTATTTGTAATATACCAATATCACAAATATTCCATTCTGTTCTATTTGTAGTAGAAATAACGGCTACTTTATCATTTGGTTGTATGCCTAAACGCAGTAACCCTCTACTAATTTGGTTTGCTTTATCTACGTATTCTTGCGAAGAGATTGAAACCCAAGTGTCGTTAAATTTTGATATAAATGCTTTTTTGAGGTTGTAAGTTTTTAATTGATGGTAGGGGAAATCGAATAATCTTTTAATTTCTATTTCCATAGGTTGAATTTTTAGACTGTCGCAAAATATAAAATTTATGTTACCTTGACAAATTACATAAAATTATTTTTTTTATCGGATACTAATGGAATTTAAGAAACCTTTATTATTGGCATGTTTTTTGTTTTAACATAGCTTTAACATTAAAAGATTCTAATTATGAAAAACATTAAAAAACTTCCAACCAAACAAGTAGAAAAATTCTCAACTGTGTTTATGCAGTTAGGATTAGTATTAGTGCTCTTTATTGTCTATGTAACACTAGAGCATCAAACCGAAGTAAAACCTTTAGCATTAACTGATTTGTCAAGTGTTCCAGAAAAAGTTTATTTTCCTGAAGAACCTGATGTGATTTTTACAAAAGAACCTAAAGAAATTCCGAAAATGAAAATTCCAGAACCAAATATTTTTATTACAGATGAACCTATTGAAAAAGGAAAAAAAGAAACCATTATTCTTAAAGAACCAACTGATAAAAAACCTATAATTTTTAATGATAAAACTATTATTGTCGTTCCAGATCCAGAGCCAGAACCTGAAAATGATGTTCCTTTTATCAATATAGAAGATGCGCCAGTCTTTAAAGGATGTGAGGGTTTATTAAAAGAAGAAAACAAAATATGTTTTGAGAAAAAAATAAGGAAATTTGTACAAAGAAACTTTGATGCAGAACTTGCACAAGAAATAGGTTTACATACTGGAAAACACAATATATATACACAGTTTATTATTGATAAAGATGGGAAAATTGCAGATATAAAAGTGAGAGCACCACACAAAAGATTAGAAAAAGAAGCACAGAGAATTATTAAAAAGTTACCAAAATTTACTCCTGGAATGCAGCGAAAAAAACCTGTAAAAGTAAGATATACATTGCCTATAGCTTTTTCTGTAGAATAAGTATAAATCCAGCTTTTTTAGCTGGATTTTTTCTTTTTGTTTGTGAGTAAATATCAACTATCTTTGAGGGGAATATAAACGTTTAAAAATTATTTTTTTGGAAAATTATTTTGCCCACGAAACGGCTGTTATTGATACGAATTGTAATATTGGAAAAGGAACTAAAATTTGGCATTTTAGTCATATTATGTCTAATTGTAAAATAGGAGAGGAATGTAGTATTGGTCAGAATGTTGTGGTTTCGCCAGAAGTTGTTTTGGGCAAGAATGTAAAGGTTCAAAACAATGTTTCTATTTATACAGGTGTTATTTGTGAAGATGATGTTTTTTTAGGACCGTCTATGGTTTTTACAAATGTGATAAACCCTAGAAGTGCCATCATCAGAAGAAATGAATACAAAAAAACATTGGTAAAAAAGGGGGCTAGTATTGGTGCTAATGCAACGATTGTATGTGGTAATGAGATAGGCGAATATTCTTTTATTGGCGCAGGAGCAGTAGTTACTAAACAAGTTTTACCCTACGCTTTGGTCGTTGGAAATCCTTCTAGACAAGTTGGTTGGGTGAGTGAATATGGGCATAAATTGCACTTTGACGAAAGTGGTTTTGCAATCTGTAAAGAGAGTAAACAAAAGTATCAGTTAAAAAATAATAATATTGTAAGGATATTAAAATAATTTTTATATATTTACAACGTGATTGTAAAAAATCACACTTTTTCTTTTTCATAGCAATTTTCCCACTCATTTTTATGAGTGGGTTTTTTCTTCCAAAAACTATCTAAAACCATAGGTAAATTCATATTTATGAAATATCTTTGCGCTCGAATTTCATCATCATGAATTTAACTGTTATTTCAGAGAATAGCACCTCTATAAAAACTATGGTATCAGACTTTAAGCAGCTTACAAAAGTTGGATTGTCTTTGAGTGTGGTTTTTTCATCTTTAGCAGGCTATTTATTGGCTGTAGATGTTGTGAATTACACCACCTTATTTTTGTTATCTATTGGAGGTTTTTTTATGGTAGGCGCATCAAATGCTTACAATCAAATTATAGAAATAGATACTGATAAATTAATGCAACGTACAAAAGATAGACCTTTGCCAACGGGCAGAATGTCTGTACATATTGCGGTAACAATTGCTATTTTATTTACCCTTTCAGGAATTTCAATCTTATATAGCATCAACCCAAAAACTGCTTTGTTTGGGGCTATTTCCATATTTTTATATACAAGTGTTTATACGCCATTAAAATCTGTAACACCATTAACTGTTTTTGTAGGTGCTATTCCAGGTGCAATTCCTTTTATGTTGGGTTGGGTTGCAGCCACAAATCAATTTGGAATAGAAGCAGGAATTTTATTTATGATTCAGTTTTTTTGGCAGTTTCCACATTTTTGGGCAATAGGTTGGTTGCAATATGAAGAATATAAAAAAGCAGGTTTTAATATGTTGCCTATGAACACAAAAGACCAAGGTGCTGTAAAACAAATTATTTTTTACACCGTAATTATGATTTTGGTTTCTGTAATCCCTGTTTTAAAAGTTTCTGGTGAATTTTATATCTATCCAATTACAGCAGTCATTGTGGCTTTATTAGGCGCAGTGATGTTGTTTTATGGAATCAAATTACATAAAAGTCAGCAAAATACAGATGCAAGAAAATTAATGTTAGCCAGTGTTTTATACATTACAGTTGTTCAAATTGTATACGTGATAGATAAGTTTTTGCATTAGTGTTCAGTTTACAGTCTCAGTTTTCAGTGGCAGTCATCATACAATTAAAAATAATTACAATATAAAAACCCTTTGCGAACTTTGCGAAAAAACTTTGTGCCCTTTGCGGTTAAAACAATTTTTCCGTTAAAAAATAAAAATGACAAACAACCCAACATTACAAGAAGAACTAACCACCGCTAAAAAGAAATCAGCAAAACCGATGCTTTGGGTTTCTATGATTAGCATAGTCATGTTTTTTGCAGGATTGACAAGTGCTTATGTAATAAGTATGAGGCGTGAAGATTGGGTTTCTTTTGACTTGCCAAATGCGTTCTATACAAGCACATTTTTAATTGTTGCCAGTAGCATCACACTATTTTTATCGCAACGATTTTTAAAGCAACATAAAAGACAATTATCATTACTATTAATTATTGCAACATTACTATTAGGAATTGGTTTTGTTTGGCAACAATATGTAGGTTTTCATCAATTAAAAAGTGTAGGATTATTTTTTACAGGACCAGAAAGTACCGTATCAACTTCATTTATAATTGGTATTACATTTATGCATGTTTTGCACTTGCTAGCAGGTATCATAGTGCTATTGGTGGTAATTTATAATCATTTTAAATACAAATATAAATCAGATGATATGCTTGGGTTTGAACTGGGTGCAATCTTTTGGCATTTTGTAGATGTATTATGGATTTATCTATTTTTCTTTTTCTCTTTTATTAAGTGATGAAAAATGATTAATTTTGGCAAGCGAATTTAGAATTTAATAACAAAACATATATGGAAGCAAATATTGCTATATCTTCTCACAAAAAACAAACTTGGAATGGTGGTGGAATCAGACCATTTGGTGC